>CAMFJO010000013.1 GCA_945956945.1 uncultured Legionellales bacterium
GAATTTTAATAAACTTCCCTCGTCCCTGTGGGCTGTCTTTGCGTGGCGCGTAGCGCCGTGGCAATCCAGAAAGATCTCTATGGATTGCCACGGCGCTACGCGCCTCGCAATGACGGCCCAGAGGGTTAAATATTTTAATGTAGATCTATGAATATAGCAGCATCACTAAACCATAGGCTATCCATCGCACCCATGATGGATTACACCGATAGGCATTACCGTTATCTGATGCGGTTGTTGTGTCCCCGCACCGTATTGTATACGGAGATGGTAACGGCAATGGCCTTGGTGCATGGTGAAGTGGATCGTTTACTCAGCTTTGATGAAAGTGAGCATCCACTGGTATTGCAATTAGGCGGTTCTGATCCCGAGCTACTGGGGAAAGCGGCAAAGCTTGCTGCTGAATACGCTTATGATGAAATCAATTTAAATGTGGGTTGTCCTAGCCCGAGAGTGCAGGAAGGCCGCTTTGGTGCCTGTTTGATGGCAGAACCGAATTTGGTAGCAGAGTGCATTGTCGCCATGCAAGAAGCAAGTGGCTTGCCGGTGACGGTGAAAACGCGTTTGGGTATCGGTAGAGCCGACGTCACAGCGCAATTGTATCCGCTCATTGAAAAACTCGCTGCGGTTAAAGTCGATCATTTCATTATTCATGCCCGCAATGCCTGGTTAGAAGGCTTAAGTCCGAAGGAAAACCGCACTGTGCCACCTTTAAATTATGAAGCGGTGCTGACATTGCAAGAGGATTTCCCGCATTTGGCTTTTAGCTTGAATGGCGGTATTCAAACTTTAGAGAACATCGTCCATCTTGCGCCTCAATTTAGCGGTCTTATGATAGGCCGCGCGGCTTATCACCATCCTTATATGATTGCCGAGGCAGAACGCTTGTTATATCACCACAATTCGCCTCTGCCCGATCGTGCTGAAGTGGTCTCTCTCTATTATCAATATGCTCTGGAACAACTGGCGCAAGGCACACGCCTTTATGCCTTGCTAAAACCTTTGTTGGGGTTATTTTTGGGTGAACCCAAAGGCCGCTTGTGGCGCCGCTTATTAAGCGGTGTCGCGGCTGCTAAAAACGATCCGCACATTATGTTGCAAGCACTGGAACAAGTGAAAGCTTGTTGACACTTCGTTTGTGAAACGAAATGCCAACCATTTTTATTTAATACGATCGAATAATAACCTGTGTGCCGCTATGACCGTTCCCTGGCAAATTAATAAATTGTGTATTTAGCCATTGCGCATCTTCTGTGTACATGCGTATGCAACCATGACTGGCATTGTATCCAGGTACATTGGGTGAGCCGTGTAAGGCAAAACCGCCGTGGAAAAACATACAGTAGGGCATGGGTGCGCCGCCTTTACCAATGGGAAACTTTTTAGATTTACAACCCGCTCCTTGTTTGGTGTAAACATAATAGGTACCTGTTGTCGTATGGCAGCGACGTTTTAAATCCTTGCAATAATTCTGTCCTGCCGAAATCGGGCCCCAGTGCATTAAGGTACCATTGGCGTCGTAAGCCCCAAAGGCCAAGAGTTTGGGATCAACAATAATGACCTTGTGGTTAGTCGCTGCCATAGTCGCTGGAAAAGGTGAAATGTCGATTAAATTGGTGTTGGCCAAATCAACCGGTACGGCTAGACGCATGCCAGCATACAAACCTGTATTCATGCGGTTTAATCTTTGAACGACCTCACGGTCATATTTATTAGGGAATAAGGAAGTCCAACTTTGGCCATGCTTAACCTTAATACAGGTATAACCCGCTTTATGGCAATATTGCTCGCCATAGCGGGAGGCCTGCAATGGTTGGCTCCATATTAAAGCGGCTAAGCCGATTAGGCTGACCGTGATGGCCCTGGTGATGGTTTTCACACTGGGCTTTATAAATGTCTTATTTTTGTTCATAATGTTCCCCTCAACCTCAAATATAGTATAAAAAACCAACAACACCAATGTTTTATATGCATTATTTTTTATTATTTTAAGGATAAGGAGTAATCAGAAGGGTATGCGCTAAAAGTCGTTTATATATCTGGCATTTTCCTGTGCATTTGAGGTATAATGCGCCCCTTGTGACTATTTTAACCAAGAGGAAAATCATGTCTGTAGAAAAAACGCTGTCTATTATCAAACCCGATGCCGTACGTAAGAATGTTGTTGGTCAAATATTGAGCAAATTTGAGGCGAATGGCCTAAAGGTCGCGGCTATGAAAATGAAACGATTAAGCAAAGCTGAAGCCGAAGGTTTTTATGCCGAACACAAAGAACGCGGTTTTTTCGGTGATTTGGTGCAATTTATGATTTCAGGACCGGTGGTTGTTCTGGTGTTAGCAGGTCAAGATGCTATTTTGAAAAACCGTGCCTTAATGGGTGCTACCGATCCAAAGAAAGCAGAGCCGGGGACTATCAGAGCGGATTTCGCAGAAAGCATTGATGAAAATGCCGTGCATGGTTCAGATTCCGCTACGTCTGCTGCCAGAGAAATTGCTTTCTTTTTTGATGCGGCAGAGATCGTGAATTAATGTATTATGAATGAAAAAATCAATTTATTTGATTTAGACCGTCCCGCAATGGAGGCTTTTTTTGCGGCGCAAAAACAGCCTTCTTATCGTGCGCGTCAATTGTTACAGTGGGTGCACCAATATGGTGTCACCGACTTTAACGTCATGTCTAATTTGAGCAAAGAATTAAGACAAAAATTAAGTGACATAGCGGAATGTCGTTTATTAACGCCTGCTATGGATAAAGTCTCGAGCGATGGCACACGCAAATGGTTATTGCGCTTGCAAGATGGCAATTGCATTGAAACCGTGTACATCCCCGAAAAAAACCGCGGTACTTTGTGCGTCTCTTCCCAAGTCGGGTGCATGCTCAATTGCACTTTTTGTTCTACTGCGACTCAGGGTTTTTCCAAGAATTTATCAGTGGGTGAGATCATCGGTCAGGTTTTTTTTGCCGTACGCGCTTTATCGGCGAGCAATGGCCATCATGATAAAGCCATCACCAATGTGGTGATGATGGGAATGGGTGAACCTTTGTTGAATTTCGACAATGTGGTTTCCGCCATGTCCTTGATGATGGACGATTTGGCTTATGGTTTGGCAAAACGTCGAGTGACTTTAAGCACTTCCGGAGTGGTGCCACAAATGTATCGACTGGCAGAAGTGAGCGATGCCGCTCTGGCCGTTTCCTTACATGCGCCCAATGATGAATTGCGCAATCAATTGGTGCCGATTAATAAAAAATACCCTTTGTCTGAATTAATCGCGGCTTGTAAAAGCCATTTTTCTCCGGAATCCAAACGCAAAGTGACTTTTGAATACGTGATGTTAAAAGACGTTAACGATAGTCCGCAATTGGCCAAGCAATTGGTGCGTTTATTGGAAGGTGTGCCGGCAAAACTCAATTTGATTCCTTTTAACCCTTTTCCTAAAACCCAATACCAATGTTCAGATGAAGATACTATTCAGCGCTTTAAAGAGATTGTCATGCGTTCTGGTATACAAACCACGGTACGCAAGACGCGCGGCGAAGACATTGATGGCGCCTGCGGCCAATTGGTCGGTGACTTTAATGACAAGACGCGCCGTAAAGAGCGATTCTTGCGCGAAAAGATTGTCGTCAATCGTGACGTGTAGGATGATAGAAGACTTTAATTTATATTATTTTTAATAAGCGATTCCGTTATTTTAATTTTAAATGTTGCGAGGTAGGTGATGAGTGCGAGTGAATCTGAAAATGAAATTGAAATTGATGGTTTAGCAGAGGATAAGGACTATTTGGATTACATCAATTTCAATTCTCCTGAATTGCAAGAATTTTATAATTTTTATGATGCAGGTAAACGCATTGTCTCTTCTGAAATAGTTGTATTCCCCAGAGATAAACTGGCTGAATTGCATGAAATTTTTTATCCAAAAGCGATAAATGCATATCAACGATATAGTCGTGAGATACAATCCATACAGCAACTTCTTAGGGACGTTTCTCATCCGGAAGATGAAGAGGACAACTCTATTCTAGAACCACTGAAGCTAAGAATACAGGACTGTAAACAAAAAATGAATGCGCTCATCCCTTGTCTCCATGAGCTGAAAAATAATCTCGAAGAGCGATTCAAGGAGGATCAGAATTTTAAAGCATTATTAGCTGCATGGAAAAACGCACCCAGAGAATTACGCAGAATAGAACTAAGTCCGCAGGCATTAGCAGCGCTGCAAAGCGCGCCGAGGGGGGCTTATGCAACTTTCCAGCCTTCTGATGATGAAGCTTCTGTCGAGCTAAGCCCTCCTTCTTCGCCACGCTTGGGGCAATAATCACTCCTTCGTCGCTTTCAACCTTAGCACAAGGGGTGTGCTCGATATTTACACAAATGTCAGTTGCCAAGGAAGCGTATTGCCTAAAACCAGAATCCTATTCATTTTCTGAACAGTCTGGTCACTTATGCGGCTAACAAAGCCTTTATTTATAGGTATAACTTCACGTATAATAGCCTTTTTAGGCTAATTGGCAAATAGAATGGCAAACCTGTGTAAAATGTACCTAATAGGCATCATGGTCTTATTGACCATGGCAGGTTGTGTGTCGCAAGCGAATTCGCCTGATAACGTATCTGTGAATGATGAAGGCATACCTTTAAGTGCTTTGAGTTATAATCCTAAGGCTGCTATTATCAATGCGCAATTGGGCGTCGGCTATCTCCAAGAAGGCGAGGTAGAGCAGGCCAAAACAAAATTATTGATGGCTCAAAAACAGGACCCCCATTCGAGTGAAGTAGCCGGGGCGATGGCCTATTATTACGATACTATCGGCAATACGCCACAAGCCAATCGTTATTACAGCAAAGCCTATTCCTGGGCAAAGCAAAAGGGCGATGCCGCCAATAACTATGGCGTGTTTCTGTGCCAGCAGAAAGATTATAAGAAAGCGGATAATTATTTTAAAAAAGCGATACAGGATCCCAGTTATGTGCGTACAGCACAAACCTACGAGAATTTGGGTTTATGCCATATGGCGCAAAAGGATACGACAGCCGCGAAAACTTATTTTTTGCAGGCGCTGCGTATTGATCCGCGGTTAATGAATTCATTACTACAAATGGCGCACATCAGTGTCAATACTAAAGATTGGACTGCAGCACAAAATTATTTAAACGCCTATGCAGCAACAGGAGCACAATCGCCAGATGCCTTGTGGCTGGGAATTCAAACGGCACAAGCATTAGGCGATAAAGATAAGGCAAAGAGCCTGGCATTACAATTGAAAAAATTGTATCCCAATTCAGTTCAATATCATCAATATCTAGCAGTAACATGAGGTGTGTGGCATGAGTCCAAATTCACAAGAACAACCCGGATCGTTCTCCAGTTTAAAGCACGATGAAGCAGCGATAACCAGTCCTGGCGCATTATTGCGTGATAGACGTTTGGCATTGCATTTAAACGAATGGGATATTGCGCGTGAAATGCGCTTACAAACGCAATATATCCTGGATTTGGAAGCAGACAATTTTCAGGCCTTCTCTTCTTTAGCCTTTGTACGAGGTTATCTACGAGGCTATGCCAAGATCGTCGGTATTGCTGAAATTGAAATTATGCAATTGTTCAATCAATTGTCTTTGCAAGATAAAGCCAGCGTCACGGTTCCTAAATATATCACGCACGATAAGAGCCATAGCGATCGTTATTGGCGGTGGATGGGATTAGCCGTGTTGGGTTTTGTGGTAGTCTCTCTGGTTTTGTGGTGGCAGAATTATAATTCCAGTTTGAAAACCATGAATACGTCGGTTAATAGCACTTTGAATAAAGTATCTGCTTTACAGAATACCTTGAATACGGAAGCGCAAAAAGCTCAAGCCGAAGCAACAGCGGCTGTTCCTACTCCTACGACAGAACAGGTGAGCGGTACCTTAGGAACTAGTGCTACCCTATTAGGAAGTGTGACTGCACCAACGCCACAAAATAATACCAATGCAACGACGACACAACCTGCTGCAACGGCGCAACCCACTGCAACGGCGCAACCCACTGCAACGGCGCAATCGGCTGCAACGGCGCAACCTGTTGCACCGACGCAACCTGCTGCAGGTATGCCTGTCAGTAATGCAATGCCTCCCGTTAATGCACCTGGCACGACCCTAACACCGGCATCGCCCCTGCCCATGACCACGACCAATACGGCGACACCGACAACAACCCCTAAAAGAAAATCTCACCCATCTAATTTAAGCAGCGCCCACGATCCGGTGGTAGATGGTCAAGCACCTCGATTAGAGTCGCCAAATTAACGATGAGTATGCAATAAGATGGTAGAGTCCATACAAGCCATACGCGGCATGAACGATGTCTTACCCAAAGACAGTGTTTTGTGGCGCCATGTGGAAAACATCATTAGACAAACGGTCTATTCTTTTGGTTACGATGAAATCCGCACGCCCATACTGGAGAAAACAGAATTGTTTAAACGCAATATCGGTGAGTCGACCGATATTGTTGAAAAAGAAATGTATGTCTTTGAAGATAGAAACGGCGATAGTTTGGCCTTACGTCCAGAGGGAACGGCAAGTGCGGTGCGTTTGGGTTTAGAGCATGGCTTATTGAATCAAGGCATACAGCGTTGGTGGTATATGGGACCCATGTATCGGCATGAACGGCCGCAAAAAGGGCGATATCGTCAGTTTTACCAATTGGGTGTCGAAGCTTTTGGTGTGATGAGCGCGGATATCGATTTGGAAATGATTTTATTGTCCCAAGCTTTATGGCGTAATTTATCCTTAAAAGCGCCTTTGGTATTGCAATTGAATACGCTGGGGACATCGGCATCGCGTGTGGCGCACAAAAAAGATTTGGTGGCTTATTTAAGCCGCTATCGTCATGAATTAGATGAAGACAGTCAAAGACGTTTAGACACCAATCCTTTGCGTATCTTGGACAGCAAAAATGAACAAACGCAAAAGATTATTCGAGAAGCGCCTAAGTTAATGGACTATTTAGATGATGAAGCTAAAGCGCATTTTGATAGTGTGTGCCGTGGCCTGGATGCATTGGGCATTGCGTATCAAATCAACCCTGCTTTAGTACGAGGCTTAGATTATTATACCCACACTGTCTTTGAATGGGTGACCACAGAATTGGGCGCGCAAGCGACCGTGTGTGCGGGTGGCCGTTATGATACTTTGGTGGAACAAATGGGTGGAAGAGCCACTCCGGCCGTAGGCTTTGCCATGGGCTTGGAGCGTATTTTGCTATTGTTACAATTGCAAGAAGAAAGCATTGCAGAACCTGCGGATATTTACATGGTCAGTAGTCAGGGAGCGCCGCGTTTGCGTGCTCTGGAATTGGCTCGCACTATTCGTCAAGAATTTAAAGATTGGCGTGTAGTGACCGATTGTGGTGATGCGGGATTCAAAAACCAATTCAAGAAAGCCGATAAATCCGGTGCGCGCTTGGCTTTAATCGTCGGTGATGAAGAGTATGCGCAAAAAACCTTGACCCTAAAGTATTTGCGGGATGAGACCTTGGCGCAAAGCACCATTGCCCAAACAGAATTATTAACTTTTTTACAAAAAGCTAGGAGTGGTTAACAATGGCAGAATATTACAATGCCGATGATGAGGCTCAAGTCGTTAAAGCCTGGTTAAAGAAATACGCTTTATCCATTGTGTTAGGGCTCGTATTAGGCATCGCCTTGTTTTATGGTATACGCCATTTTATGGCGAAACGGGTTGTGGCCTCTGAACAGGCGGCGACAGCCTATTTTATGTTATTAAATTCAAGCGGTGTTCCTAATAACCCACAAACGACAGCAATTGCCAGCGATCTGGTAGAAAATTATCCCAAAACACCCTATGCCAGTATGGCGCAATTATTCTTGGCCCAAGCTGCAGTGAATGCGCAAAATTACGATCTGGCGGAAAGCCAACTACAATGGATAATTGATCGAAGCAAAGTGAATGCTTTTAAACAGGTGGCACGAATACGTTTGGCCAGAGTTTTATTGGCACAAAACAAAATCAGTGATGCAGAAGCGACACTCAAATCCGTAGACGATAAAGCCTATATGCCCTTGATTAAAGCAACACAAGGCGATATTTTCTTAGCACAAAAGCAATATGACCAAGCGAGAGAAGCTTATCAATCCGCACTAAAAGGGGCTAAATCATTTCCCGGCTTAGAAAATATGTTGGAAATGAAATTAAGCGATCCCCAGTTAGCGCAAGTATAAAAAATAGTTGAAGAGGACAATATGATAAAAAAATTAAGTTGTATAATAGGGTTAGGCTTATTACTTGCCCTAAGCGCTTGTAGCAGTGATAAAGATAAAGTGCAAACCAAACCTTTGGCGGCAGTGCAAAATCCCGCTAGCCTTAAAATGGTATGGAAAGGTAGTACTGGCGATGGGGATGGAAAGACAGCTATCGATTTTGCGCCCGTACTCATGGACGGCACGCTGTATACAGCGAGTCGAAATGGTAATTTAGTGGCTTATGATGCAGAAAAAGGCCGTGTTATATGGAAACAAAAGAGTAAAATACCTTTAAGCTCAGGCCCTACGGTGGGTGCCGGTAAATTATTTGTGAATGACGATGAAGGTGAATTATTGGTGTTTAATGCCAGCAATGGTACCAAATTATTAACCTTGAACCTTCCTAATCAGAGTTTTGCTGCGCCCGCTTATGGTAATGGCATCGTGGTGGTCAAAACCGTGGATGAGCAAATGGTGGCATTGAATGCTGAAGATGGCACTAAGATCTGGAGCTACGAGGGAAATGCCCCCGCCATGATTTTACAAGGTGGTAGTTCACCGACGATAGACAATGATATTGTGGTACAAGGCAGCGCCGATGGACAAGTGACTTTGGTTACTTTGGATAAAGGTCAACTATTATGGCAGCGACCCGTAGTACAGCCTAATGGTATCTCTGACATTGCGCGTATGGTAGATATCGATGCCGATCCTGTCGTAAAAAACAATATAATTTATGTCGCCAGTTATCAGGGTAGTGTTGTTGCGCTTGATAAATTTAAAGCAACGTCTATTTGGCAACATTCTTTATCCACGCGCAATAATTTGGCTTTAACAGACAGTGCCTTATTTGCAACGGATACCAAAGGCAGGGTGTGGGCTTTTGATCTGAATACGGGTAAAGTATTATGGCGACAAAATAAATTATTTGGCCGTATTTTAACGGCACCGGTGGTGGTGGGTGACAACATTGCCATTGCCGATAATATGGGTGATGTGCACTGGCTTAACCAAGCGGATGGACATTTTGTCGCGCGGGTGCAAATGGATAAAAAGGGTATTGTTTCTTCTCCGGTTGCACAAGGTAATACCGTTTTTGTCATGTCGAACAAGGGCGCAGTAGCCGCCTACCAATTATAGAGGCTGCCATGTTACCCGTTATTGCGATTGTAGGCCGACCCAATGTGGGTAAATCCACTCTGTTTAATCGTATCACGCGTACGCGTGACGCGCTCATTGCCGATGAGCCTGGCGTAACGCGCGATCGCCAATATGGTGAAGGGCGTTTGGGTGAGCAACGTTTTATCGTCATCGATACCGGCGGTATTGGTGAAGCTGCGCTAGACATTGAACATTTAACTGAAGCCCAATCGCGCCTGGCGATGCAAGAAGCAGATATTTTACTCTTTATGGTGGATGCCAAATCAGGAATGACGAGCGCCGATGTGGAAGTAGCCACTGAATTAAGACGTTTAAGCAAAAAAGTGCATCTGGTGGTGAATAAAGTAGATGGGAAAGCCATTGATGAAGTCACAGCCGATTTT
>CAMFJO010000014.1 GCA_945956945.1 uncultured Legionellales bacterium
TTTCTGCGCCTTTGCTAGGAGGATTGTTATCGCATCTCGCTGACAATACCATTTCCGGAAAAATTGCCAAAACCGTGTTTGAAAAAATGTGGTTAAGCGGTGAAGATGCCGCTGTTATCATCGAACGTGAGGGTTTAGTCCAAGAAAATGACAGTGCGGCGCTCGAAAAAATTATTGATGAAATCATCGCAGCCAACCCTTCACAGCTAGCGGAATACCGCTCCGGTAAGGAGCGCTTGTTTGGTTTCTTTGTCGGCTTAGTGATGAAACAAACCGCAGGCAAAGCCAATCCGGAAGTCGTTAACGCCTTGTTGAAGGAGAAATTGGCAAAATAGAAAATAATTGGGTTTCACGTACATGTTTAAAGTGACCACGTTGTAAAAAATACTCGAAATAAAATTAAGTTGTATAATTAAGAGGTAAAAACGATGGCTAAGCAAAAACCAGGTGAGTCAGCTGTTACCGCGCCCCCTGATCCTATCGAACCAACGCCTTCAGCTCCTATCGAAACGAAGGCACTGCCGCCTCCTGAGAGTCCCTTGCAGCTCTCTTTTACGGATCCCCGTTCACACAGCGAAGCTTATACCACCTTTACTACACCACCCTCCCATGTAGTTCCACTACTAGAATACACCATTTGGGCCCCCGCCCAAACAACCTCTTCCCCTATAGAACCCGCGATAGAAATAATACCTTCTATCATAGAGTCAGCAGAAGAAAAGTCACCTAAAAGAAACCCGATGGGATTCTTTCACTCTTCCGAAGATGCTGAGCGAAACGGTCAATCCCCCGTTTCCGCCACGAGAATAAGCGACTCTTTGCCTCAATTCCAACAAGAATCTGAGCCCCTATGTGCGGGTATTAATCACTCTGCTCCTGCATCTACCTATACCAATACCTTAGCTCATCGCTCCCCATACAAGATCTGGACGGTTTCTCATACCGTGCCACCTATGAATACGGATCTTCCCTCTGAACTACCCCATACTGGCGATTACGTTACAGATTTCCCCTTAGAAAATGGAAGTCTAGAAAAAGAAGCTATTCGTTCGATTGAATTGGATTATACCCCTTCGTTTACAACAAAAGTTGGTGAAGGCGCATTTAGTATAGTGTATAAGGATATTTATAAGAATCAGAAGGTGGCTATTAAAATCCCTATTCAGGATTGGTTGCAAGCCATTTTCCACATCCGAAATGAGCACTTTATCCTGGAGAAAATTCAGCAACAGCACACAGGCTGCCCCAATATCGTATCCATGTATGCTTTTGACTCAACGCATGCTTGGCTCATTGTGGAATGGATGGAAAAAGGCTCTCTCGATAAATTACTATCCATCCAGCCACAACCTGTTTTGGCTATTAACTTATCGCATCAACTAATGACAGATATATTACAAGGCACCGCTTTCTTGCACCAACACCATATTCTACACCGAGATCTAAAACCAGCCAATATTTTGCTGAGTCATCAATACCAGGCTAAACTGGCTGATTTCGGAATTGCTATAGACCTCAGTCAAAATTTCGATTTCACAGCGAGAGGAGGCCCAATCGCTTGGATGCCGCCTGAAGTATTATCAGCCATTTTGTATCAATTACCCTTTAAACCTGAACTTAGCAATGATGTGTATAATATTGCGATTATTTTATTAATGATAATTTGCTGGCGTTCTGAACCTTATCAAACCACACAGAATATAAGAAATTCTTATCAAGCCATATTAGATCATGCTTTGCTTGAAGACATTAGAACGGGTAAACGTGATGAAATGCCTCATACCACACCTTTCTGGTTAAAAGAGAGGGTGTGTCAGTCTTTGGATAAGGAGCCTCAAAATAGACCTTCCGCCAAACAATTATTACAAACTATTCTCTGTCATAAAGATAACCCTATCACTCAATCGTCTTCCGCTCATGAATCAGCGACGACATTTTCAAATATACGAAATAATTATTAACAGAAAAATAGCCACATCAATCCTACCGCTTCGGCAATACACTTTCCGGATCGATAGGCTGGCCCTGCTTACGAATTTCGAAGTGCAACATTACTCTATCGGCACCGGTATTGCCCATACGCGCTATCACCTCGCCCGCTTTAACACGTTGCCCTTCCTTTACCAACACTGAACTATTGTGGGCATACGCACTTAAATAAGTATCATTGTGTTTGAGGATGATTAAATAGCCATAACCGGGTAAACCACTGCCACTGTACACCACTTGCCCCGCAGCAGCTGCTTTAATCGGCGTACCTGCACTATTAACGATGTTGATACCTTTATTTTGGGTACCATTGCCATCAAAGCCCTGCACTACTTTACCAGCCGCGGGCCACTGCCATGCCAAAGAGGAAGTCGCTGCAACGGCGGGTGTTGCTTTAAGGGCTGTCGTTGTGGTAGACGATTTAACCGCAGATTGAGTGGGCTTGGTCGTACCAGCACTTACCACAACTGGTTTCGTCGCAAGCGGTTTTTGCTTAGACTTCGCATCAGGCGGAACAAGATAGAGCTTTTGGCCTACTTCCAATTTATACGGTGCCTGCAAATGGTTGATACGGACGATGTCTCTATAATCCAAACCATACCGCCAAGCGATCGCGTATAAGCCATCGCCTGGACGTACAATATAAACCCCTTGCTTAGAAATAGGCTCATGCCAACCGTTGATGATAGGCGCAGTAGGACTTTCATGAGAGCTACAGGCAGCAATACCGACTAATAAAATGGCGCCGAACACACCCTGGCCGAGAATTTGCTTCATGCTCGAAGATCCTTTTGCTCGATTTTCCCTAACCAATCACCGATATCATTCATGACAGCATGGTGGGTAAAATCGATCATCAACGGCGTTACAGATACCTTGCCATTATTGACCGCGTAAAAATCAGAGCCTGGGCCAGCGTCCGCTTCGCCACCTGGGGGGCCAATCCAGTAAATATCGTGGCCACGTGGATCTTTTTCGCGGATCACCGGTTCTGCCACATGACGTGTGCCCAAACGGGTGACTGTAATACCTTGCAACAAATGCGCCGGCAGATCCGGCACATTGACATTTAAAATAGTCGACACGCCCAAAGGTAATTTTTCTTTGATAAGGCCCTGCACAATAGACTTTACCACCTGCCCTGCTGTTTCATAATAGTGACATTCTCTACTGGCTAAAGAAATAGCAATAGAAGGCAAGCCTAAAAAACGCCCTTCAATGGCTGCCGCCACGGTACCAGAATAGAGAATATCGTCCCCTAAATTAGCCCCTTCATTAATACCCGACACCACTAAATCGGGTAACTCGGCTAATAATCCTGTTAAAGCCAAGTGCACACAGTCTGTTGGCGTTCCTTCAACACTCACAAAACCATTGTCTAAACGGTGTATACGCAAAGGGTTATGCAAAGTTAAGGAACTGCTGGCGCCGCTACGATTTCTATCGGGTGCCACCACATCGATGTCGGCAATTTCTTTTAAAGATTGGTACAATACCATTAATCCAGGCGCATAGACACCATCATCATTACTTAATAAAATGCGCATTAATTTTCTTAACCTATCGTTTGATAAAAAGATTCGCCGCTCTTCACCATCCCCAACTCATCTCTAGCGCGGGCTTCGACAGCGTTACCACCTGTCTTCAATGTATCGATACGTTGCAGCAAAACGGCATTGTCTTCTGCCAGAATTTCATTATTCTTTTGTTGGGCGCTAATCTGATTTTGCAGCGTTCTCACACCGCGCATACCATCCGATGCCACCCATAATTTATACTGTAAAGTTCCCAAGACCAGCATCATTCCCAAGAGCACTGATTTCATAACATAGCATCCATAGTGATTATTATTGCTTCCTATAACCACGCCCCCTTTTTCAAGATTCGCCCACGAGGGGCCTTACAGTATAGACAGATGGGGGATAGTTATTATTTCACTTTTATTGTAGACTAAAATAACTTTATTTGTAAGAAGTTTCACCATTAATTTTAGCAAATAATACGTATTTGGCATTCGCAGGAACCCAGTACGCAGAATTCTGTTACTCCCATACATTCTCCGTACTAAGCCATTACGCCATTAACACCCTCTATAAAGAAGATTGATAAACCGCTTCACTCCCGGCTTCTTCTTCAATCCGCAATAACTGATTGTACTTGGCGATGCGATCGCTCCGGCATAAAGAGCCCGTCTTGATTTGCCCACAATCCATGGCGACAGCGAGATCGGCTATTGTCGTGTCTTCGGTTTCCCCTGAGCGATGCGACATGATGCAGCCATAATGAGCTTTTTGTGCCATGCTAACCGCTGCCCAAGTTTCCGTTAAAGTTCCTATCTGATTTGGTTTGATTAAAATAGCATTGGCAATATGGTTTTGTAACCCTTTTTGGAGCAATTTGGTGTTGGTCACAAAAATATCGTCACCCACTAATTGTACTTTATCCCCTAAGACCGCTGTTAATTGTGCCCAACCTTCCCAATCTTCTTCCGCCATCCCGTCTTCAATGGAAATAATGGGGTATTGATCCACCCAGGATCGCAGCGTGTCGATCCATTCTGCGCCCGTTAATGCTCGCGCTTCTGCAGCCAACACATAGCGATCCTCTTTATAAAACTCTGAACTCGCTGCATCCAGCGCTAAGGCGATCTCTTTACCGGCGGCCAATCCCGTCATCTCAATGGCCTTTAAAATGAATTCTATTGCTGCCACATTATTAGGCAAATTAGGAGCAAAACCACCCTCATCCCCCACGGCTGTCGCCAAACCTTGGCATTTTAATAAGGCTTTTAAAGCATGAAAGACTTCGGCACCATAACGCAAGGCTTCTTTAAATGAAGGTGCCCCTCGTGGAATGATCATGAATTCCTGAATATCCACGGTATTATCGGCATGCGCGCCACCATTTAAGATATTCATCATCGGTACGGGCATCTTATAAGGTCCTTGCGGCTTTAAATACCGATACAAAGGTTGGTGCTGCGAGGCGGCTGCAGCCTTCGCTACCGCTAAGGACACTGCCAATATTGCGTTCGCACCCAAATGCGATTTATCCGCTGTACCATCTAAGGCAATCATCGTTTCATCGATAGCCGATTGCTCTAAGGCATTCATTCCCAATAACCGTTTTTGCAAGCTGGTTTCGATGTGATGTACTGCTTTTAATACCCCTTTACCCGCATAACGCGCCGTGTCTTTATCACGTAACTCTAGCGCTTCGTGCACGCCGGTAGATGCGCCCGAAGGCACCGCGGCACGTCCTATGACACCATTATCCAAATAAACATCAGCTTCAACCGTGGGAAATCCGCGTGAATCTAAAATTTCACGCGCTTTAATTTTAACAATATTTGACATAACCTTATCCTACCTTACACAAAAAGCGCTTCCAACAAGGATTGAATACAGCGCACTGTTTTACCATTTACATCCAGATGAGGGTTAAACTCGGCGATTTCTGCCCCTATAAACCGCACATCACCGCACACATAACAAGCCAAGGCATCTGCCAGAGCCTGTAAGCCTAATCCACCTGCAACCTTAGAGCCTACTCCTGGCACTTCATCGGGATCCAGACCATCTAAATCAATGCTGATCCCATAAGCAACGGTACCTTGGGTGACGATTTGTATCGCTTCTTGCATCACCGCATCCAAACCCTTTTGTGCCACTTCATCCATTTTAAAGCAACGCACCCCTAAACTTTGCAGCAAGGCAGCTTCGCCTTCTTCATAACTGCGTACGCCTATCAAACACAAATGTCCCGGCTTTATCTTGGGCATTTTTTGTAAAACTTCAATCAACGCCGCTTCGCCATAACCTAATAGACAAGCCACCGGCATTCCATGAATATTACGGCTTGGCGTCGTAGCGAAGGTATGTGCATCCATATGCGCATCAACCCAAATGAGACCTAGATCACCTTTAGACGACAAGGCATGTGCCGCCCCACTCCAGGTTCCTATGGCACAACTGTGATCACCGCCCAAGGTCACAAAGGGTTCCTTGTTTAAAACACAATGATCTACTTGACGCGCTAATTGTAAACTCATCTGACTAATAGCCGCCACTGCATCACTGTAATGTTTAGGTAGCGTAATGGCTTTTTGCCAATGGTGTGGTGGTAAGGTTAATTTTTCCAAGGATCGATGCTCTGCCAAATACAAAGGCCCCTCGCTACAATCCTGATTACCAGAACCAATACCCCAAGCAGCACTTAGTACCTGTAAAATAGGCCCTGCTTGTGTCTTCATGATTTATCTCTTGTCTCCTGTGCCATTAGCGACTATACTTTATGCCATTACTATACCACGTGGAGCGCATTATGGCTATTCTTGTTATCATTATTATTCTAGCTATTTTTGCATTTTTCATTGCCATCTACAACCGCTTAATTCGCATGATAGAGGCTGTTAATAACAATGAGCGACAAATAGACATTCAACTCGATCGCCGTTTTAAAGTATTTGAATCCTTAATTGAAGTCGTCAAAAAATATATGGATTACGAAAAAACCACCCTCAAGGATGTGGTTGCGCTGCGTAATCAGGCCCAAGCGGCCAAAGCTTCGGGGGATGATGCCGCACGCATGGCAGCTGAAAACGGCATCTCCAAAATAGCCTCTGGCATTAATCTCGTATTCGAACAATACCCTGATTTAAAGGCAAACCAAAACGCTCTGCAATTGCAAGAAGAAATTGTCAGTACTGAAAATAAATTAGCTTATGCCAAACAAGCTTTTAACGACAGCATAGAGCGTTACAACGCCGAGAAGAAGTCTTTTTTTCAATCCATGATAGTCAGTTTGGCCAGCAGTAAACTGGACAAACAATTTACTTATTGGAATTTGGGCGGTACCGACAAGATCGCTGAGAAAGAAGCTTATACGGTTAAGTTGTAACGATCGCGATGACGGCTACTACACATACTGTTGATTGGCGCGACACCATTGCGCAAAATCGTCGACGCACTTATTTTGTCATGGCTACTTTTGTGGCCTTGTATATGATTTTGGGCTTTATCATTGATCTGTTATATCAAACGCCTTTTATCGCCACCAAGTTACAACAATACAATATCGTGGGCCAACAAGCCTGGTTAATAACGGCAAAGCTATTATTAACGGCAAAACTATTTCCCTACGCCACTGTTTCTGCTGGGGTCATTGCGCTTATTGCCATTCTCATTACCTTCTTATTTCACAATCGCATCATGTTGATGGGAACAAACTACAGATTGATCACCCCCGAAACGGCTCAAAATTTACAAGAAAAACAATTGTACAATATTGTAGAAGAAATGAAAGTTGCCGCTGGTTTATCCTTTATGCCCAAAGTCTATATTATTGATGCCGATTACATGAATGCTTTTGCCACAGGCTTCAATGAAAAATCAGCGATGATTGCCATTACACAGGGTTTATTGCAAAAGCTCGATCGCGATGAAATACAAGCGGTTATTGCCCATGAATTAAGTCATATTCGCCATCAAGATATTCGCTTGATTGTAACCGTGTCCGTACTGACCAACTTGATGTTACTCATTATCGATATTGTATTTTATAACCTCATTTTCTCTAACCGTGAACGCCGGGGTAATCAGGGTATTGTCCTTATCATCATTTTATTGCGTTATCTTTTACCCTTAATTACCGCCTTATTAGCGCTGTATCTGAGCCGTAAACGCGAATTGATGGCAGATGCCGGCGCAGTGGAATTAACCCGACAAAATGAACCTTTGGCTCGCGCTCTGATTAAAATTAACGACCATCACATCCAGGACTCCATCTTAAATCAACAAGCCTATCAAAAAACCGCCCATGACGAATTAAGGCAAGCCGCTTATATTTATTCCCCTAAAACAGCCGGTATCAATACTCGCCCTGGCTTTAGCTCATTATGGTCTACACACCCCAGTTTACAAGAGCGCCTAAAGGCGTTAGGATATAAGCAATGAGTTGCTCAGGATAGCCTAATGATGATTAAAACATTACTCATCTGCTGCTTTTTAGGACTCCTCGGCAGTGTTTATGCCGATGGTCCTCCCTTAATCGATCGCGATGTCAGCGCAATACAAGATGCCGCGCCTCAGCCGCTGCCTTACAATGCCTATGCTAATCAACCCATTTATGCGGTTAATGGACAAACTTACACCTTAATTCCCTCGACCCATGGGTATACGACCACCGGGACCGCTTCCTGGTACGGTCAACAATTTGCACAGCGCCTAACCGCCAGCGGTGAACCTTATGATATGTTTGCCATGACCGCAGCAAGCAAAGTATTACCTATTCCTACTTTTATCAGAGTGACCAATTTGGAAAATGGCCGGAGCGTGGTGGTTAAAGTCAACGATCGCGGGCCATTCCACAGCGAACGCATTTTAGATCTCTCCTATGGTGCGGCAAAACGTCTTGGCATGTTGCAAAAAGGTACCGCAAAAATACGCATCACCGCATTGGAAACCCCCTATAATGCACAATTAACGGCGTATTATTTACAAGTGGGTACTTTTAGAAGCTTAGAGAACGCTACCCATTTGGCCCAAACCCTCAAAACCATTTTGGTTGCTCCGGTTGCGGTGAATACCGTCACACCCAAACCCAATTCACTCTACAGTGTGCGTGTAGGACCTTTTGTCAACATGGCCAAAGCACAAAGCCTATACCAGCAATTGGCTCAAGCCGGATTAAACCCAGGGATTTTAGTAGCGGCTTAGGCCTATTGATACCATAAGCGTTCGTTTTCCTCTTGCATTTCCAGTTTAGTCTCTTCATAATAGCTTTATAGATGAAATGCCATAAGGGATTTGCTTATGTCTGCAGAGCCTTCTAAAATTATCATCGACTGTGAGGGGAGCTTACTGGCGCATCGCTTTGCTGAATATGTGCCTTTATGGGCGACTTATGCGGCAATAAAGTGTCGTGATTCTCTTAGTCCCCCAGCTTCTGTTCTTAATTTCCGTAAAGAATATCGCCATAAAAAGCTGACTTTGGAAACAACTCGGCTTTTCTTAAAAGAAAACCAAGCGGAGCTTGTTGCGTGGATAAAAACATTTTCCACATTATCCCATTTCGTAGCAGACATGTGCGCGCTTGATTTGGAAAAGTTAATTGCTTTAAAAGATGCTTCTTTACGAAAATTACTGATAAAGCATTACGCACAATCAGCCATCCCGATTGTGATGCTCACCACTAGCCCTTATATCCAGCTCATCGCAGATTGTGTTGCCTGCTGTTTACCCGGAGTACCTTTTAAACTTATCTACGCCCCCTTGCCTAAACAACACAAAATGCATTTAACCCAGCCCGGGGTTTTTAATGCATCCCCTGCCACGGCTTCACCACCAC
>CAMFJO010000015.1 GCA_945956945.1 uncultured Legionellales bacterium
GATGAAATCCTTGCCTTTACTTTCAATATAAAATAAACCTTCCTGAAAATAGGGGGCTTCTAAAATAATGGCGCCTTGCTGGTCTAATACCAGAGAACCACCATCGAAGACGCATTCATCTTGGGCACCGACACTTTGCACATAAATAATAGGAAGTGGTGCTTCTTGTAGGCGTTGGTGTAAAACGTCTAAACGTTGTTGTGATTTATAATGATCGTAAGGTGAAGCGTTAATGCTAATCAGACATTGTGCGCCGGCAGCAAAAGCCTGAGCAGCTGGGCCGGAATGCCATAAATCTTCACAAATCACGAGCCCCATGGATAAGCCATGGCGTTGCACAACGCAAGGTGTATGGCCGGCGGTAAAATAACGTTTTTCATCGAAGACCCCATAATTCGGTAAACATTGTTTGGCATAACGCGCAATTATTTTACCTTCACTTAAATATAGTAACGCATTGGTTACCTGGTGATCTTCAAACCAGGGAGCACCAAGAATAATGTCGATATCCAAGCTTGCGGTGAGCAAACGTTCTAAAGCCGCTTTAATCCTGGGATAAAAGGTTGGTCTGAATAATAAATCTTCGGGTGGATAGCCGCTGAGAGCTAACTCAGGAAAAACAACAATTTGTGCTTTTTGAGAGTAAGCCTTTTGAGCATACTGAATTATTTTCTGAGCATTGCCGTCTATATCTCCGACAAAGAAATTAACCTGCGCTAGGGCTATTTTAGTGGTCATGGCGTGTACATCCAAGCTGGTGAATCATGTTGGCATAGGATAGCAGAAATGCGGAGGATATGTTAAGCTGTATTCTTTGCGGCATTTTAATTCTAAGCATAAATATATGAAAGTATTGTCTAAGCTCAAGGTGTGCCATCACCCGGAGTCAAACACGCCGTGAATACATCCATGTAGGCTCGTACGCCGCATCCATGCGGCGTACGGTTTGACTCTCTGGTAATGGACACACCTTGAGCCTAAACTTTTCTTCCCGAGCCATTTTATAGAAGAAATCCTAAAATTAAAGCGTACAGATATGATTTAGTAAATAGGAGATAAGAGTGAATAACATGCGTTGTACAGGCGTTTCTTTAGTGGAATTATTGGTAGCATTCGCCATTCTCGCGGTGATGGCTTCAGCCAGTACCTATACGTATCACCAGTGGCGTAGTTATGCCGATGCAGAACACAGTTTAACCCAATTAACTTCTGCCATCGCGGTAACTGAGAGTTATGCTTTATCCTCGGGACGAGTGGTAACGCTTTGCAAAACTAAAACCGGTAATGCCTGTGATGGCGTTACTTGGTCCCAAGGCATATTGATTTTTTTTGACGATGACAATACGCATCAAGTTACTACCGATATTAATCGTATTAAAGTATTAGCGGATATGGGTTCTAGTGGTACCTTAACTTTTTATGGTTTTCCCAGCAGTAATTATTGGCAATATCAACCTAAAGTTACTAAGGAACAGCAAAACGGCACTTTCGTTTATTGTGATATGAGGCAAACGCACAACGATTGGCGTTTGGTCATCAGCAAAACAGGTCGGTACCGAATTGATAAAGAACGGGATACGCGATGTTGAAGGTTTATAACATTCGTTTCAACACATTATCTTTTCGTACAAACTGGTGGTAGAGCGCACCTATCGTGTGTAATAGAATTAAAACCAAAATCGTCCAAGCTAAATACACATGCCATTGTTTAACCATATGACCCAAGTTATTGGATAAGGGCACAAAGGGTGCTGGTAAATTAAACCAACCCCACACCACAGGTGGTTTACCCTTGGCTGTAGAAAAAATCCAGCCCGATAAACACATGGCGATAACCGCTATGTACAGTAAATAACGCACAGTAGTCGCCAGGGCGGTTTGTAGTGTTGGCATATCTTGTGGATAGCGGGGTTTGATATTGCGCCCTGACCACAGCATAAAAAGTATCATCAGGGCGAGAATGGTCATACCCAAAGATTTATGCCAGCCATAAACGGCGCCTTGAGTAGGGCCTTCCAGCACATCCAGTAGACTGCCGACAATCAACATGCCAATAACGGCTAAAGCAAGTAGCCAGTGAAACAGTTTGCTGATAAACCCATAGCGATCCGGGGTGTTTTTAATTTGCATGGTGATACTCCATTTTGCGCCGTTTTTACCCATTTTGCAGCTGATTAACCAAATGCCAACAGGACCTAAATACTTTCTTGATTTTACGTACTTTTTTAGTCGCTTGTCTAGGCTTTGTTGATATCTGCTTTATCGAAGTGCCAACAGACCCTAAAGCCCTAAGTGAGGAGACCGGTCTTACCTTAGGCTTCCATCCTAATAATCAGCTTATCCTTGAAAAACACCGCTAGCGTCCCCATGTTGCTAAACAACAACACAATTAAAAGGGGTTTTGAGTAATGACAGCGACAGAAATAGGGCAAAAGCAAACCTGTGGTTTTCAGGCAGAAGTCAGTCAACTGATGCATTTGGTGACGCATTCTTTGTATTCTAACCGGGAGATATTCTTAAGGGAATTAATATCCAATGCTTCAGATGCATTGGATAAATTACGCTTTTTAGCCGTGAGCGAGCCTAGCTACTTAGAAAATGACACAGAATTGGCTATCCACATAGAGTTAGATAAAGAAGCTAAAACTCTGACATTGCGCGATAATGGCATAGGGATGGATAGAGAAGAAATCATCGCGCATTTGGGTACGATTGCTAAATCCGGTACCAAAGAGTTTTTAAAAGCTTTATCTGCGCAACAAAGTAAAGAAAGTGAATTGATTGGCCAATTCGGGGTGGGCTTTTATTCTTCCTTTATCGTGGCAGATAAAGTCACGGTACGCAGCCGTAAAGCGGGGTTGAATGCGGATCAAGGCGTAGAATGGCAATCTACGGGCGAAAATGATTTTAGCGTGGAAACGATCAGCAAAAACCACCGTGGGACGGAAGTTGTCTTACACCTTAAGGAAGATGCGGCAGAATTTTTAGACAGCTGGCGAATCAAAAATTTGGTGCATAAATATTCGGATCACATTTCTTTTCCTATCTTTATGAAAAAGGATGTTATAGAAACTTCTGAGGAAGATAAAAAAGCGGATATCACCGATGTGGAAGAATTTGAAACGGTGAATAGAGCACAAGCCTTGTGGACTTTGCCGAAGAGCCAGATCACTGATAAGGAATACCAGGAATTTTATAAGCATATTTCACACGATTTTTCCGATCCCTTAGCATGGGCACATAATAAAGTGGAAGGGAAGCTGGAATACACCAGTTTATTGTATATTCCCAAAAATGCGCCTTTTAATTTATATGAACGCGAGGCGGCCAAAGGATTGAAATTGTATGTTAAGCGCGTTTTTATTATGGATGATGCAGAGCAATTGTTGCCAATGTACCTTCGCTTCGTAAAAGGCGTGATAGATTCTCATGATTTACCCTTAAATGTGTCACGTGAATTGTTGCAAAATAATGAAGTGATAGAATCTTTGCGCTCGGCTACCGCTAAACGTATTCTCGATCTCTTGGAGAAAATGTCTAAGGAAGAAACGGAAAAATACGCTGAATTTTGGAAAACCTTTGGGGCTGTATTAAAGGAAGGGGTGGCTGAAGATTTCGCGAATAAAGACAAAATCGCGGGATTATTGCGTTTTGAAACGACCCAAAGTGATGGCAAGGCCGATGTGTCTTTCGTTGATTATATTGCACGCATGAAAGACAAACAGGATAAGATTTACTATGTGACGGCCGACTCGGCGGCTGCTGCGCGACATAGCCCGCAATTGGAAATCTTCAGGCAGAAAAATATTGAAGTATTATTATTGTCCGATCGTGTCGATGAATGGCTGGTAGTGCATTTGCCAGAATTTGAAGGAAAACCATTACAATCTATTGCTAAAGGTATGTTAGATTTGGATACTTTTGCCAATGAAGAAGAGAAAAAAGCCCACGAACAAGTAGCGACTGAATTAAAACCTTTGGCTGAAGCTGTTAAAGCGGCGTTGGGCGATGCCGTTAAAGAAGTACGCATTAGCCACCGCTTAACGGATTCTCCTGCTTGTGTGGTGGCCGATGAGAATGATTTAGGTGGCCATGTGCAACGCTTGTTAAAAGCAGCGGGACAAATGATGCCGGAGAGTAAACCAATTTTGGAATTAAATCCGAATCATCCTATTGTCAAGCAACTGGATAACCATAAAGGTACGCCACAATTCGCACAATGGAGTCAGATTTTATTGTCGCAAGCGATTTTGGCAGAAGGTGGGCCTTTGGCGGATCCAGCAGCGTTTGTTAGCCAATTGAATGACCTATGGAAAGGCTTGTTGGCAGAAGGGAATTAATATAAACTGCCCTGAAGATGAGAAATAAAGGTCTAAATTGACTGAGCCGAGAGCCTGAGGGAGCGATTAAGTAAAACTGCGCTCTGAGGGTCTCGGCTCAGTCAGTTCCTTATCTTAACAAAGCCTGTAACTACTCACCCATCTACGAGTATGGTAAGGAAAATAGGGCGTGTAATTACCAAAGCATATTCATAAAAAGGAATTTTTAACATGACCATTCACATCAAGCCATTTTTTGATCCGGATACCGCCACATTCACTTATGTCGTATCGGATGTCAGTACCCATAAAGCTGTCATTATAGATTCGGTCTTAAACTACGATCCCTGTTCTGGCAGAACCAGCACCAAGGGAGCAGATGAAGTCATCTCGTATGTCAAGGAAAAAAACTTAAAGGTAGAATGGATTTTAGAAACCCATCTTCATGCCGATCACCTCACGGCGGCGAGTTATTTGAAAGAAAAATTGGGCGCGAAGATAGGTATTGGCGCTAGAATACAAGAAGCTTTGGCTTTTTGGGTTCCTATTTTTAATACAGCGAAAGATACGCCTGTAGATGCATCGCAGTTTGATGAATTATTAGACGATAATCAAGTGATAAAATTAGGTGATATCGATATTAAAGTTTTACACACGCCTGGGCATACGCCGGTTTGTGCCAGTTATCTGATAGAAGATGTTATTTTTGTCGGTGATACCCTATTTATGCCGGATATCGGTACGGCACGTACGGATTTTCCGGGCGGCAGTGCCGAAGTCTTATATGATTCTATTCAACGTATTTTAAGCTTGCCGGATGAGACCAGGATCTTTACTTGCCACGATTATCCGCCAGAAGGAAGAGAAGCGAGTTATCTTTCTACAGTGAAAGAGCAAAAACAAAAGAATGTACTTGTTAATACCTCGATTTCTCGGACTGAGTATGTAGCCTTACGTAATAAGCGCGATGAAGGAAAAAGCGTACCCAAACTGTTGTTACCTTCTTTACAAGTGAATTTGAGAGCAGGTAAATTCGGTGATCCTGAAAACAATAATATTCGTTATATCAAGATCCCTATTAACAAAATTTAGTGTTTATAAGCTGAGTCATAAAAAAATAATTTTTTCTATAATATGAGTATGGATCTGTCTAGGAGATTAATCTGATGAGTACGATGAATGTGCATGAATTGAAAGAAAAAATGGGACGAGGTGAGGTTTTCTTACTCGATGTGCGTGAGCCGGCAGAGTATAAAACAGAGTGCATTGAAGGCTCCTACCTTCTTCCTTTAAGTGAGCTTTGTTGTGAAAAGTTACCGCAAACCACAAAACCTCTGGTTATTCATTGTCATGCGGGTAAACGCAGTGAAGAAGCCTGCAAAAAATTGTTAGCTCAAAATCCCCAGCTTGAAGTATATTCGCTAAAAGGGGGTATCAGCGAATGGAAAAACGCAGGATATCCTACGCTTTGCTCGGGTAGAAAAGTATTGCCCTTAATACAACAAGTTCAATTTACGGCAGGACTGTTGGTATTGTTAGGATTGTTATTGGGTTTGCTGGTCAATGCCTGGTTTTATATTATTCCGGGGTTTATTAGTTTAGGGTTGATGTTTGCTGGCTTATCTGGGTGGTGTGGTATGGCAATGTTATTAGCTAAAATGCCGTGGAATAAATAAGAGATTTCCTTTTTTAAGCTCTAAACACGTTGCCCATAAAAAAAGCGCAAATGTGCGCTTTTTTATAAAGAGCATTTCGTTGGCACTGATTCTGAACCACACATCCCACTAGGTGGAATTGAGTAGGATCGTTTTAGGCTTCCTGCTACGAGGCAGGCTTGCACACCGCGATCACGTACCCTGGCTCCGGCATATTTCAGTATCGGCTCAGAAATGCCATGCCACTCAAAACGCTCCTATTTATTATAGCTAATGTCCACTTAAATGTAAACTATACTCCAACTGCCATGAGCTATATACTTTTTCTTGTAAATTAACCGGTATTCTTAGGGCCTGTTGGCATTTGGCTTGGACTACTTTTACTCATTTTGCAGCCGATTAACCAAATGTCAACAGGCCCTAATCAAAATCCCACCACTTTCCGCGGCAATACTGGTAGCATGTACCATACCATATTGTGCCTGATGGCGTTTTAAGATGTGTGCCATGTGTAAAACATAACGTACGCCAGTGCCGCCAAAAGCATGTCCTAAGCCTTGTAAGCCACCATCCACATTATATTGATCCTCTTTAATTTCTCCCCATGCCATTTTGCGGCCCAAGTATTGCTGGCATTTTTCATCGCTGGCCAATAACTTGCGTGCAACAATAGGAAAAGCAGCTGAAGCCTCGTAAAATTCCCAAAAATCTATATCACTCAATTGTAAATTATTGCGTTGCAGTAATTTATCGGTAGAATAAGCAAGTGATTGTCCTAAATGAGTGGTATGAGTAGCGGCGAAAGTACTGTCTACAATCTCACACAAGGGCGTTAATTGGTATTTTTCTACGGCTTTTTCAGTGGCTAAAAGTACCATTGCGGCACCATCTACCAGGTTAACCATATGACCCATAGTGGCGATGGCATAAGGGCCATCCAAAGCGTGTAATTTTTTAAGGCTTTCTAAACTCACCTCGCGATCAATGGCCGTATCTTTATCGTAAATTTGGCCGGTGTTGTCAAAAATAGGGGTTATTTCGCAAAAATACCCCTTATCTTGTGCTAAAGCCGCGCGTTGATTACTGCGTAAGCGAATCGCGTCCAAATCATCGCGCGTAATGGAAAATTCATCTAACAAAATTTCTGTTAAGGTGAATAGCCCTGTGTTAGTATGGTGATCGTAGGAACCTTCTATTAGATCAGAATAAACTTTAAGATAGGAAGGTCGCCATTTGCCGAGTAAAGCGAAACGATCCTTCCATGAATGCGTCTTAGAAAATGCGATTAGCCAGTTGATATAATCACCTGAAATGGTAAAATTACCGCGGCTCGTAGCATCTGCGCCACCTACTAAAGCAACATCAATATCGGCATCTTGCAATGATCTTGCGCCCGCATGGACAGCAAGAATTCCTGTTGCACAATTGGTTTGTACTGTCCACGCGGGAAGTCTATTGGATAATCCCAAACGCAGTGCAACCGCCCTTGCGATATTGTTTTCTTTTACTTCGGGTCTGACCGAGCCCATGATGACTTCATCAATTTTATCGCTTAAGAAATAGTTTCTATTCAGCAGCGCTTTACCTGCTTGTACGGCTAAATCTCCGCCCGAAAAAGGTCCATATTGAGAAAACTTCAAAAAAGGAGTTCGCAGACCATCCACTAAAAATATCCGTTTGTTTCTTAACATAAATTTTCTCCACAGCGTGGATAATATTCCTAAGCTTTTGTTTATAGTATAGGTCAAAAAGTAATGAGGAGCCGTATTATTGACATTGGTTGTGTATATCCTATTCTTTTAAATGAAAGCTTATCTTTGGAGAAAGGTTAGTTATGCACATAATGGGTTGAATAATATATGAAAATAGCGAAAGGTATTGTAGCAAATCCTGCTTCTCCTGCGGGCTTTATTGTGGAAGAAGCGGAGCGGCAAAATAAATCCTTAAAGCACGAAAATTTAGGGTTTTTATCGAGATCCCATGGTTTTATGCCGATAAAACCGCCGCTTTTATCTTTTCCTACAACCCATGAAGTTTGGGATGAGATAGCAGCGCAATTATCTTATTGGTATAGACGTGTACAATTGCGATATGAATTAGAAAGAATGCCTTTATTGAATGCCAGTGAGACATTTTTAGCGGATGAATATTTATTTCGCGCCAGCTCTTTTTTATGCATATTGTTGCAAGCTTATTATAGAGCAGAGGTAGGTGAACCAGACCACATTCCAGAGGCTATCATGAAGCCATTGCAACAAGTTTCGCAACGATTGGGGCGTACAGAAATAGGCATTACGATCAACGATTTAATGACTTACAATTGGCGTCTTAAAGATCCCACTAAAGATGAAAGAACGGTGGAGAATATGAAATTGCTTTTTGATGTATACGATACCTCAGAAGATGCCATATTCAATTTAACCATCACCGAGATTATCTATCAATCTACACCATTGGTTACATCGGTGATAAAACTACAAGAAGCAATGCTAACATATGACGATACGGCTATAGAAAAAGAATTATTGTCATTGGCCAATATGATGAATGCAATGTCTCGAGCATTACAAAAAATTAATCTTTTAACTTATTCTCCCTATAGATTTAACCCCATGGTTTGGGCGAGAACAGCAGGTGTATTTGGTTTGCAACACAATAGTACCGCCCCGGGGCCTGGTGCTGTTGCGGCACCTTTTTTACATGTATTAGATGCATTATTGGGGAGAAAGTTATACAGTTCTAGTCTGGGACAAGATGAAAAAAAAGCAATCTATCTGGTCGCGAGCCCCCACTTGAAAAAATTTCTGGGGGCCATTGAAATGATGCCTTTAGGAGACTACATCGCCAATAGAAAAAATACCATTTTGCAAGGAACTTTTATGCATTTTCTAGAACAATACGTCGGTGAGGCTGGTTTCTTAGGGATCCATAGGCGTAAGATTTTTGGCTTTTTAGAAAGTGCATTAAAAATAGGTAAGAATACAACTACCAGCCGGTTTAAAATGCAAGATATTTTATTTCATAGAGGATGGCATCAATTAAACCATATTTTAAAAAATGCTCAAAAAGAGCGGTTTGCTGCATTACCCGCATATTATCCTAAGATGACGTGTAAATCCAAAATTAGTGCACAAGATAAGTCCAGTGC
>CAMFJO010000016.1 GCA_945956945.1 uncultured Legionellales bacterium
CACTCGACTAGTCGTCGGCAGCGTCAGATGTGTATAAGAGACAGACCTTCGGATGAATCAAGCACACCCCCACCCCCCAAATTAGCTGACACACCGCCTAATTTTATCACCCCTCCGCCCGGATTAGCCCTATCCGAAAAACCACAAATAAGTTCTACTCGCGAACCCTTTCACGATCTTCTTCACGATCCAGAATGCTTTAACAGCCCAAGTTCATGTCGTCTTCCCAATTCTTCTAGCTCTCCGAATACTTTCCGTGATTCTATTTCTTCTGGTTCTTGTAGCAGCAGTCAAACGCCTAGGCAAAGAGCTTTTTATCCCGACAACCCATTTACGGCTATCTCGCACTTACACACACCCAGATTCTTTTCGCATTCTTCTAGAAAGAAAGCGCAGAAAGAAGAACCTCCCTCTGTAAGAACATATTTTCCAACCTCACCCTCTGCAAAAGCTCATGAGCCCGATAAAATAAATTCTACTTTTCTATCTGAGCCTATTCTAAGTCATTATCCTTTTAAATATAAAGGTTTCTTGGAAATTCACTCGCAAACAGAGAAGTTTAATGCCATGCTAAGACAGCTCTTTGGAATCGATTCTTTTGCCGATCCTTCCACTTTAGGTTTATTCACACGAGATATGGTGGCATTGAATTCCTACCGGATATTTGTTTCCACGACTGGCTTAACCAGAATTGTAACCAATATTACCTCTATATCAATACAAGAATTACGTGAGGCATTGCTAGATTTTGACCGTACTATGAGTTATCTATTATCTCCTCACCCAGAAGATTATATTATTTATTGTAATAAGATGAGAAGAGCCTTTTTCCCAAAAGAAGCGACCAGAAATTTTGAACAAATTTTTAATTTTATCTTAAAAAATTCTTCTGAATATTTATCCTTAAGTGAAAAAGAGAAAATCATCGCTGATTCAGCGCATGAGCAATTAAACCTGGCATTTCAAAATTATGCTGTTTTCTTTGACAAAAAACAGATGCATCTAGAGTTGAAAAGGCCTTTGGATCAGAAAGTGACTGCACTGAGGGATAAGGTTGTGGCCCTTGAAAATGAAAAACGCCTTGCCTGTGAGAACTATACCGTCCACGGCACTGCCAATTTTAGCCACCCTTTAAAAGTGCTGCTGCGTAATAGAGTTGCAGAGAAATATGACAACGAGATAATTTCCTTAAATAGGGAGATACAAGATATCGATAGAATGGTATTAAGAGAAGAAAAAAAGATACAGGAAGAAGATTTTAATTTGGCTCCAGAATTTAAGCCTTATATTATTAAAAAGGAATTCCTCTCAATCCTCTATAAACTTAGCACCGAAGAAAAAATTAACATGAACCGCGATAAAAAGCGCGTCACCTTCCTGCCGAAATTACAGAATGAGAACATTGATACTGATATACTAATCCAAGTCTGCAATCATTTTTTAGATATATTGTGCGGACTTAGCCCTTATTTTTACAACATAGCCTCCATAGAGAAAGATATTTATCTTAATGAAAAATACAACTTTGAGTTACAGTATGTAGCCACCTCTGAAGAATTTGAAATTTTTATGCGCAATAAACATGCTTGGTATATAAAACAACTCTTAAAAATAGTGCTGTTTAAAAGCATAGATTATATCAATGCAGAAATTAAGGAAAATCTCGATAAAGATACCCTATTTATGTATGCTTTAGCTAGAACCGATGAACAAATTGACCTTGTTACAACATCTCAACTATTCTTCGAAATCGCTATGAGCTATGCCTTTGAACAAATACGACAAAGCATCTGTCCTCATTCTCAATCATCTCCATTGCTTTTTCCCCCGAAAATGGAAATGGAAAACGAATTCGCTGATGATAAAAAACCGTTGTTTGCACTATCAGAGCCCTCTGAAAAAAGAGAGGAATTTCTTATTGAAAAATCCCAAAAAGGGGAAAGCCGTAGTTCCCCCTTATTCTTCCCTCTCGACTACGAACAAGAAGAAACCGAACACCCTAATACCCGCGTTTTCAAACTCGAATAATCACTTCATTCAACTGCCTGAGCAATGCCATAGGATCACGTGCTCGCGTAATACTACGCCCCATTACCAAATAATCACTCCCCGCTGCCAGCGCCATTTCCGGTGTACACACTCGTTGCTGATCGTCTCTTGCATCCTCTGCCAAACGAATACCAGGCGTTACCAAACAAAAAGAAGGTCCTAAACATCGCCGTAATACAGACGCTTCTTGTGCCGAACAAACTACGCCATCCAGCTCGGCTTGTTGTGCCAATTCCGCCAAATGTAAGACACTCTCATTAATATTTCTTTTAAAACCTAAGGTTCTCCATTCATTTTCATGGTAACTGGTTAAGGCTGTCACCGCAATTAATAGGGGCGAATTGACACCATAGGCTTGCAGCGCTTCACGCGCAGCAACCATCATGCGGATACCACCTAAAGCGTGGACATTCACCATCCAGACACCCAAATCCGCTGCAGCCAAACACGCTTGTGCTACAGTATTGGGAATATCGTAAAATTTTAAATCCAGAAACACATCAAATTTTAAATTTACTAAATGACGCACCAGCTCAGGACCACCGCGCGTAAACAATTCGTTTCCTACCTTTAACTTACATACTGTAGGAGACAATTGCTCGACAAAATGTAAAGCTTTTTTAGTTTCGGCAAAATCTAAGGCAACAATGATACAAGGTGGTTTACTGTACGACATTTTCTTTCTCCTTTAAAGGCACGCGCCAATCTTCACCCACTTGCAAGACTCTAAATTGCTGTCGCTTTAAATGGTTTTCCGACAGGGCTTTATTTAAGGCAATAACCGGCTCATCGATGCCTTCATCGGCTAGATGAAAGGTGCCAAAATGAATGGCCATTGCATATTGCGGTTTTAAAATTTCGAAAATAGCGATGGATTCGGCAGGATTAACATGGCTATAATGCATAAACCAACGCGGTTCATAAGCGCCTATAGGCAATAAAGCCAATCGAAAAGGACCTAAGGCGGCAATTTTAGAAAAAATGGTCCCATCTCCAAAAGCAGTATCGCCCGAAAAATAAATATTGCCCGCTTTGTTTTCAATAACAAAGCCTCCCCACAACCGTTTATTGGTGTCCAGCAAACTACGTTTAGACCAATGTTGTGCTGGCACAAAAACAATTCGATCGTTTGCATTCACTTTATATTTTTGCCACCAATCCAATGTCACAATACGTGCCTTAGGGCCCAAACATTTTTTTAAAAGTCTATCGCTACCTAATCCTGCTATAAACACGGGATGAAATTGCTGCTCTAAACGCTTTAAAGTAGGAAGATCCAGTTGATCGTAGTGATCGTGTGATATCAAGACGATATCAATAGGAGGCAAATGAGAGAAAGCGACCCCTGGCGCTTGCACCCGTTTAGGACCTAAAAACGGTATGGGACTCGCTCGCTCTGACCAAATGGGATCGGTTAAAATATTTAGGCCTTGTGTTTGCAACAGTACCGTAGCGTGTCCTACAAAAGTCACCTGCAATTCATCACCTAAGACGCGTGATTTTATATTTGGCACAAAAAGATTGTCTCGATGTGTGGGCCAAAGTGTTCGCCCACCTTCAAAACGCCATTTTAACATATTGATAAAGCCACGCGGCGAATAAATACCATTTTCATTGGAAAATCGTAGACCATCAAAGTGATCGCTTTTGGGGCCTTTGTATTCCGGTGTTTGATATTGCACCACTGCATAAATAATACCGGCTAGAAGGATTACAATGATGAATATTATCCACTTCTTTACGATCATAAGATTGCCCTTATTGTTGTGTATTTTTATGCCTTTAACACATTGCTTTTAATCATAGCACTGTTTAATTGTGATGCAAAGCTTTTTGTAGGAAGGTATTCACGACGTGTTTGAACAAACCACCTGCAGTCCTTCGCTGCGCCAAACTTTTCTTACTTTTGGCCACTACTAAACAAAGAATATCCTTAATACTACCGCTTCGATCTAAAAAAGCCTTGCAACAAAGCCAAGCTTTCTTCAGCCAATATGCCTTGTGTACTGTACAAACGATGGTTTAAGCACGGTGCATCAGTGATGTTAAACACACTGCCGCAGGCGCCTGTTTTCGCATCCGCCAAAGCAAAGACAACGCGTTTTAAGCGTGCATTGAGTAGCGCGCCGGCACACATGGCACAAGGTTCTAAAGTAACGTATAAAGTGGCATCCACTAAACGGTAATTCTGAAGATTTTTTGCCGCTGCGCGTAAAGCAATGATTTCGGCATGCGCAGTAGGATCGTTCTGAGCTACCGTTTGATCCCAACCCTCGCCGATGATGGTATTCTCCTGGACGACAATGGCGCCTACAGGAACTTCATTCTGTTGCAATGCACGTTCAGCACATTGTAGTGCTTGTCGCATCCAAAAAATATCATCCACGGCTATTCCCATTCAATGGTAGCTGGCGGTTTACCGCTGATGTCATAAACCACACGCGATACGCCTTTAACTTCATTCACAATGCGATTAGACACTTTATCCAATAAGTCGTAAGGCAAATGCGCCCAATGCGCCGTCATAAAATCAACGGTTTGCACCGCACGCAGAGCAATCACATAATCGTATTGACGTGCATCACCGACGACGCCAACGGACTTCACCGGTAAAAATACCGCAAATGCTTGGCTAACTTTATCGTACCAGCCTTGTTCTTTTAATTCCGTCATAAAAATATGATCGGCCGCGCGTAAAATGGTGATATATTCTGGGTGGATTTCTCCTAAAATGCGCACGCACAATCCCGGACCCGGGAAAGGATGCCGATAGACCATTTCATACGGTAGCCCTAACTCTAAACCAAGCTTGCGCACTTCGTCTTTGAACAATTCCCGCAAAGGTTCTATCAATTTAAATTTCATCTCTTTGGGCAAACCACCCACATTGTGGTGCGATTTGATCACATGTGCGCTGTGCGAAGCGTGTGCCGATTCGATGACATCCGCATAAATCGTTCCTTGAGCCAGAAAAGGAATATCGCCAATGGCTTTGGATTCTCGCTCAAAGGTCTCAATGAATACACGGCCAGCAATTTTACGTTTTTCTTCGGGATCGGCAACACCTTTTAGAGCATTGTAAAAGTGATCGGCTGCATCCACAGCAATCACCTTAACCCCCAAATTTTGGGAAAAAACTTCCATGACTTTTTTGCTTTCTTCATGCCGTAATAAGCCGGTATCGATAAACATGCACGTTAATTGTGAGCCGATAGCCTTATGCAATAAAGCGGCGACCACCGCTGAATCCACGCCCCCGGATAAACCTAATAAAACCTTATCCCCTTTGACTTTTTCCTGTATAGCACGAATCGATTCGTCGATAATATTGCTTAAAGTCCATAAAGAGGCACAACCGCAAATCTCATGGACAAAGCGCGAAATTAACCGCTGGCCTTGGGGTGTATGCGTCACCTCAGGGTGAAATTGCAAACCATAATAGTGTTTTTCGTCATTTGCCATCATGGCAAAAGGTGAATTGGCACTCACTCCGACTGCACTAAAACCCTCAGGAATAGCAGTCACCCTATCACCATGACTCATCCACACATCTAATTGTGCTTCACCACTGTCTTCTTGATAGCGATCTTCTATCCCCTGGGTTAAACGGCACGATTGTTTTAAATTCACCGTGGCTGCGCCATATTCTCTGTGCGTAGAGCTTTCCACTTTGCCGCCGAATTTTAAAGCCATGGCTTGCATGCCATAACAAATTCCCAATACTGGCACGCCCAATTCAAACACGCTCTCGGGAATTTGTGGGCTATCGGCACCGAGGGTACTTTCAGGCCCGCCCGATAAAATAACACCGTGTGGCGCGAACTTGCGGATCCACTCATCGCTGATACGCCAAGGAACAATCTCGCTGTAGACCTGACATTCACGAATACGGCGCGCGATCAATTGTGAATATTGCGATCCAAAATCGATAACCAATATTTTTTGTTGGTGACTGTGCATGAACGATACCTTATGGTTTATGAAACAGGATAATTGGGTGGCTCTTTGGTAATGGACACATCGTGCACGTGGCTTTCGTGCGCCCCCGCACCCGTAATACGAACAAATTCACTTTTGGTCCGCAAGCTGTCGATATCTGCATTGCCCGTATAGCCCATACCCGCACGCAAACCACCCAGTAATTGGGTAATCACGCCTAGTAGAGGACCCTTATAAGGAACACGGCCTTCCACCCCTTCAGGGATTAATTTTTCCAATTCGCGCAAGCCATCCTGAAAATAGCGATCGCTAGAACCATGCTGCCCCGCCATAGCGCCTAAAGATCCCATGCCGCGATAGGTTTTATAACTACGGCCCTGATACAATTCTACCGTACCGGGCGCTTCTTCAGTGCCGGCAAAAAGGCCACCCACCATCACCGCAGAAGCACCGGCGGCAATCGCTTTACAAATATCACCTGAGAAACGAATACCACCATCGGCAATGAGCGGAATGTCTTTATTGTGTAGCGCTTCGGCCACATCCGCAATCGCCGTGATTTGCGGCACCCCCACACCACTGACAATGCGCGTTGTACAAATAGAACCAGGCCCTATGCCCACTTTAACGGCATCGACCCCCGCATCATATAAAGCTAAAGCGGCAGCAGCGGTGGCAATATTACCACCGATAACTTGCACACGGGGGTACGTCTTTTTAATAAACTTCACTTGATCCAACACACCCCGCGAATGACCATGGGCTGTATCCACCACCAAGACATCCGCGCCGGCTTCAACCAAAGCAGCGACCCGTTGCGCAGTGTCTTTTGCTGTTCCTACTGCCGCCCCAACACGCAATCGCCCCAAGGGGTCCTTACAGGCTTGAGGTTTTTCTTCATTTTTCTGAATGTCTTTCGCGGTGATCATACCTTTTAAACAAAAATTGTCATCCACCACCAATATTTTTTCAATACGGTGTTGATGCAATAAACCGATGATTTCTTCACGGCTCGCACCTTCTTTGACGGTAATTAAGCGCGCTTGCGGCGTCATCACTTCTGAAATTCGTCTTTGTCTATTGGGTTCAAAATGCACGTCACGACGCGTGACAATACCCACTAATTTTTTGCCTTCTACCACAGGCATTCCGGAAATACCATGCTCAGCGCGCAAAGCCAATAATTGCTCGACGCTAATATCGGCCGTCACGGTGATGGGATCCTTCACCACACCACTTTCAAATTTTTTGACCTTACGCACCATAAAAGCTTGTTCTTCTATGGACATGTTTTTATGGATCACACCCAAGCCACCTTCTTGTGCCAGAGCAATGGCCAACCGCGCTTCAGTGACCGTGTCCATGGCAGCCGATAAAATAGGGATGCGCAGGTTAATATCACGCGTTAACCGTGTTGTTAAATCAACACTTTTGGGTAAAATTTCGGAATAACCAGGGACTAATAAGACATCGTCAAAAGTGAGGGCTTCTTTTAGGATTTTCATGCTAAATCTTCCGGATAATGAAAATATAGCAACTTATTATACAATACCCACAAAAAAAAGCAATACTTTCAGATCGATTGGCTGCCAACGCCTACCGGCATTGGGCACAGACGCCATAGATATTCAGGCTATGTTCGATCATTTCAAAATTATGATGACGGGCTATTTCCAATTGGCGTGCCTCAATCAGGGAATCGACAAATTCCTCCACCGCGCCACATTTAATGCACACTAAATGATCATGATGATGTTCTTGCTTGATTTCAAATACCGAATGACCTCCTTCAAAATGATGGCGTTCAACCAGCCCTGCTTCTTCAAATTGGGTTAGGACCCTATAAATGGTCGCCAAACCCACATCTTCACCCGCTTCTGACAATGCTTTGTACACATCTTCCGCACTCACGTGGTGGTGCTGGGCTTCGGCTAAAAATTGTAAGATTTTTAGCCTAGGTGCAGTGGCTTTTAAGCCTACTTTACGCAATTCTTCATCGTTCAATAGTGTATCCCCAACAAAAATAAGGTATCATCATTCCAGAGTTTTACATTAACGGAAATGACGGCAAAATGCAAAGAAAAATATTCAATATCTTGACTTTATTTACCCTAATTCTGAGCCTATCGGCTTGTATCCATAAAGTCACCATAGAGCAGGGCAATGTCATCACCCAAGATATGATCAATCAGTTACACCCGGGCATGACTTCCGATCAGGTACAATTTATCATGGGGCATCCCGTTTTGGTAGAAACCTTTGAAGCTAACCGAGCCGATTATGTCTATACTTTACGAACAAACGGTATACTTACCAGTAAACAACGCATCACCTTATTGTTTAAAGACGGCCGCTTAACCAGTATCGAGGGGACTTTACACCCAGAGTTAAATCCCGCCACCGGGGCAGCGCCTTTACCGATGAGTAATGACGCAGTCGATCCCAATACGCACACAGATACGGTGCCCGCAGCAGCCGCGGTAGGACAGGCACCTGCGGTGCAATAAAAATCACCCCTGAAGAGAGTACATACTCACAGCAGTTGGTTTTAGGCGCGAGGGCAAGCCCTTGCGCCGCAGGAGTGTATGCACTGAACTATGCCTGTCATAGATAAAAGCCCAGCCAACAAAGCATAAAAATCAAACCCGAAGAGTATACTCACAGCAGTTGGTTTTTAGGCGCGGCGGCAAGCTCTTGAGCAGAAGGAGTGTAGTACCCTACATGACTTCTGCTCAAGAGTGAAGCCAACAAAGCATAAAAATCAAATGCGAAGAGTATAGAGAGTTGGCCTATAAGCCGGGTTCTGTCATGGGTCATCATTCATCTACGCGGAGAGTCACCTCTACGCTTTAGCGACCAACCCGGATCCCGTGCGGGCAGCACGATAAGGATCCCTATTTGGTCTTGCTCCAGGTGGGGTTTGCCCTGCCACTGTTGTTACCAACAGCGCGGTGCGCTCTTACCGCACCATTTCACCCTTACCGCAGCTGCAAGCAACCACGGCGGTATATTTTCTGTGGCACTTTCCGTAGACTCACGTCTCCCAGGCATTACCTGG
>CAMFJO010000017.1 GCA_945956945.1 uncultured Legionellales bacterium
CGCCGCATGGATGCGGCGTCCGAGCCTACAGGGATGTATTCACGGCGTGTTTGACACCAGGGTAGCCGCACCTTGAGGCAAGATCGTATTATTTTCTTGTTTATCTTTTCAAATACAAACCATATCTCATTCATGCCAGGTAATTAACTTCTTCAAACCCCAATCGACTACACCATACAATAACAAAGTCCAAACCGTGATCGCCATTAATGCCGCAAACATCCAATCAATCTGCATGCGCGCATTGGCATTCAACATTAAATACCCTAAGCCACGACTCGAACCTACCCATTCACCTACCACAGCCCCCATCGGCGCTAATACTGCTGCGACCCTTAAGCCTGAAGCCAAATTCGGCAGTGCCGCAGGAACGCAAATAAACCATAATATCGCTCTTTTTTTGGCATTCATGGTTTTGGCCAAATCGATCCATTCTGGTTTGGTGCGTCTTAAGCCATCATAAAATGCTGAGGTAATGGGAAAAAACATCATGATAAGTGCCGTCACAATTTTAGAGCCAAGACCATAGCCCAGCCATACCACTAACAATGGTGCTAAAGCAAAAGTAGGCAGGGCTTGACTCACCAATACCCAGGGAAACAACCAGTTTCGCGCCCAAGTAAAATATGCGAGCGTTAAAGCCATTATACTACCAACGAATGCCGCCAATATAAAAGAAGCCAGCGTTTCCCACAAGGTGGGTATGCTTTGTTGTAACAAGACAGGCCAGCCATGCCACCACACCTCTAATACTTGCCGGGGGCTGGGTAAAATATAAGGTGGAAATTGATATAGCCACAATAAACCCTGCCATAAAATAATTAAACTCAATAAAGAAATCAATACGCGTTTTAACATGGATTGTCCTTGTGACAAAGCGCAGCAATTAATTCTGCTTCCAAAGCAATAATATTGGCTTGCCGCACATCGCGTGGCACTTTTTCGGGGGGATTAACTTGATAATGAATACGCGCAGGTAACCCCGCCAATACAAAAATCGCTTCGCCCACACGCAAGGCTTCGAGGGGATCGTGCGTCACCCAGAACACCGTCCGATCGCGCAATACGTCTACGGCTAAAGATTGTAATTCCAATTTACGCACCACGTCCAAGGCACTAAAAGGCTCATCCATCAATACAATAGGTTTGTCTTCAAATAAGGTGCGAGCCAAAGCGACGCGTTGTCGCATCCCTTGTGACAATTGATCGGGTTTGTCTTGCGCATAATCACTTAGACCTACTTGGTCTAAATAATGTAATGCGCGCGCTTTATGTTCTTGGGACACACGCCAATGACATCGTCTTAACCTTTCCCCCAAAAGAACATTGTCTAATACCGATGCCCAGGGCATCAGTAAATCGGTTTGTGCCATATAAGCGACACGCCCTGTTAAGGGCAAGCCATCGCTGGCACGGATCTCGCCCTCTTCATTGCTTAGCGGTAAAATTCCCGCAATCAATTGCAATAAACTGGATTTACCCACACCACTCGGCCCTAATAAACAACTGCATTTTGCTGCGGGCAATTGCAATGATAACCCTTCAAATAACCATTGCCCGGCATAGGCCAGAGAAACGTGATTAAGATGGATACCTGGGGCTAAGGTCATATAGACTTACCTTTAGGGTTGTATTTAAGTTACAATTCTTGTGGGCCATCATTGGGATATTATTTTCCTGATGCATGCTTCTCATCAAGCAGTAACTGCTATTATGCACTAAAGTATATTTTAAGAGGTATCAATGAGTCAATCTGCGCGAATTTTCATCAAAAACAGCAGCTTGGGCAAAATGGGGTAGTTTATGGATAGGACAGTATGATGACAAACACACAAAAAATTCAGTTAAAAATAGTAGATGAACGAATCGGTTCAATCTATCCCTTACCTTCTTATGCCACGAAAGGAGCGGCTGGGGTCGATTTACGCGCTATCCTCGATGTGCCGCTTACTTTAGCGCCAGGACAAACAGAATTGATCTCCACGGGTTTGGCAATCTACATTCGAGACCCTCATATTGCCGCTACCATCCTGCCACGCTCCGGCTTGGGACATAAACACGGTATCGTTTTGGGCAATCTGGTTGGCTTAATTGATTCGGATTATCAAGGCCCCTTGATGATTTCCTGTTGGAATCGAGGCGATAAAGTATTTGAAATTATGCCAGGTGATAGAATCGCCCAATTGGTTTTTCTGCCGGTGATACAAGTGGTTTTTGATACTGTCACGGATTTTAAACAATCTGCACGCGGTGAAGGCGGCTTTGGGCATACGGGAATCAATGAGAAGGAGACACAAAATAATTAAGATTATCTTTGCCGGCTCCAGCGATTTTTCAAACGCTATTTTACAAGCCTTATTGCAACAAAATGAAGCCATCGTTCATGTATTAACGCAAGCAGACAAACCCGCCGGCCGCGGCAAACGCTTGCAGGCAACCTCTGTTAAAGAAACGGCTTTAGCGCATCATATTCCTGTGTCTACACCGCCTACCTTACGCGATGCGGAGATATACGACACATTAAAAGCCTTACACGCGGATGTATTGTTAGTCGTTGCCTACGGTTTGTTGATACCGCAATCGATATTATCTTTAACGCCTTATCCTATCAATGTACATCCCTCCTTATTACCGCGTTGGCGTGGTGCAAGTCCCATAGAAAGCCCGCTGTTAGCAGGAGATGACATTACCGGCGTTACTATTATGGAAATGATCCCTGCCTTAGACGCTGGTCCCATCTTAAAACAACAGGCCATTCCGATTCGCGCAGACGAAACCCGCGACAGTTTATACCAAAGTTTATTACCCTTAAGCATTGAACTATTAACAGCAACTTTAGAGGATATTCGCCAACACAGGGTACAAAAAATACCTCAAGACGATTCACAAGCGTGTTATGCGCACAAGTGGGCTAAAGAACAATTACATTTAAATTGGCAGCAAAGTGCGGTACAACTGGATCGGCACATTCGTGCCTTTGCAACGAAGCCAGCTGCCTATGCTGTCTTAAACAATACGCCGATTAAGATTCTGCGAGCCCACCTAGACAATACCTTAAACAATCAGCCACAACAAGCCGGACTCATTCGTCAAGCGAATAAGCACGGACTATGGGTGCAAACCGGCGAGCACCACCTTTGCATTACAGACATTCAAATCGCGGGCAAAAAACCAATGACGATAAGAGATGCGCTCAATGGGTATAGCCATTGGTTTACATCTGGGAACTATTTTACATGAAACACGCTAATTTACAGGCGCGTGCTGCTGCCGTTTTGAATGCAGTATTATTAGAAGGTTATTCTCTGGACGAATCTTTAAGCCGCGAACTTAAGAAAAATAAAGCACAAAAAGGTTTATTGCAAGAATGGTGTTATGGCACTTTACGTCATTATGAACGCTTAATCTATATTCTAAACCAATTACTCAATAAACCCTTTAAAAGAGACGATGCGGACATTGAGATCCTATTGTTATTGGGGTTATACCAATTACAAGAAACGCACATGCCGCATGCCGTCAGTGTCGCTGAAACAGTGAATGCGGTGAACAAGAAAGCTTGGGCTAAGGGTGTGGTCAATGCAGTTTTGCGTAACTTTTTACGGCAAAAAGAAATGCTGACAATAGAAGACAAAATGCCAGAAACCGCCTTGTATTCACACCCGCAATGGATGATCGATCTATGGCGAGATGCTTTTCCAGAACAGTGGCAAAGCATTTGCCAAGCCAATAATGAACGTCCACCAATGGCATTACGCATTAATCTTTCTCGTATTGCAAAACCAGCTTATTTAAAGTTATTAGCGGAAAACAACCTTGCTTTTCAAGATATAGCCGCTGTTCCCAGTGCTGTCATCCTGGATAAAGCCATGAACGTCGATGTTTTACCTGGTTTTAATGAAGGCCTGGTCTCCCTACAAGATGTAGGCGCGCAATATTTAAGTAGCGTGTTGGAGTTGCAGCCCGAACTCAGTATTTTAGATGCCTGCAGTGCTCCTGGTGGAAAATTATTACAGCTATTAGAAAATGCTGATACTTCCGTTAAAGTCACAGCCGTCGAAATTGACGCCGATCGCATGCTGAAAATCAAAGAAAACCTACAGCGATTACACTATAAAAACCGGGTGAAATTGATTACTGCCGATATTTTGGATCTTAAGGCCTGGTGGGATGAAACCTTATACGATCGCATTATTGCCGATGTGCCCTGTTCGGCAATGGGGGTTATTCGTCGGCACCCCGATATTAAGTTATTACGCCAACCCGAAGATATACTGCAATTTGCCGAGATACAATACGATATTCTGTCGACGCTATGGCAATGCTTAAAACCAGGTGGTCTGTTAATTTATATCACTTGTTCAACATGCCCCGAGGAAAATAATGATTTAATACAAGCCTTTGTAGAAAATCAAGCCGATGCACGTGCTTTGCCCTTGGTATCTAAACAAGGGTTTAGCACAGAATTCGGCATACAATTTTTACCCGGCTCGTATGAAGGTGATGGCTTTTATTATGCTAAATTACAGAAGATTGCCGGGACTTTACCGTACTGATAGAGGGATGGGGAGGTACAGATTGCCTAATAGTCCCATTTATGCTCTAATGAGACGACATTATAACATAAGGTAATCAATTCATGGATACTGTCAATCTTAAGCAGCCTATAGGGCTTAGGGTACTGTTTCTGGTGGAAATGTGGGAACGACTCGGTTTTTATACAGTACAAACCTTACTCGTGCTGTATTTGGTCAATAAACTGTTATTTTCGGACCACGCAGCTTATGGTTTATTTGCTGCTTTTACTGCCTTAACCTACGCAAGTCCCATATTCGGTGGCTTTTTGGCCGATCGTTATTTCGGCTTTAGGCCGGCTATCGCTTTAGGTTTGGTGCTATTTATATTCGGCTATAGCTGTTTGTTTTTATTTAAAAGTGCTTTTCCTTTTTATTTTGCATTGGGCTTAATTATCTTGGGCACCGGTTTTCTGAAAGGCACCATTTCCAGTTTGCTCGGCTTATTGTATGAGGCCAATGACATTCGCCGCAATGCTGGATTTACGCTATTTTACATGGGCATTAATATAGGTTCCTTTAGTGCCAGTGTTTTCTGCAGCATCATTGCTGTTGAATGGGGCTTCCAATATGCCTTTTTACTGGCTGCTCTGGGTATGATTGCTGGTTATGTTATATTCTTGAAAGGTAAACCTTATCTGGGAAATAAGGGGGAATTAGCCTCGTGGCCTCATTCTTTCTTTGCTAAAAATAAAGTACTTCTGTTAGGCTGTTGTATGGTAGCCGCTATCGCGCTTGCTTTTTTTCTGCATTTTTACGATTATGTTGCCAATGTGATACTGGTACTATTGATTGCCTTTATTTTATTTTTGGTGTGGAGTGCAACGAAACTCGGCAAGATTGAACAGCAAAAAATGATGGTTTTAGGTAGCTTGCTGTTGTTTTCAACCTTCTTCTGGGCTTTGTATTTTCAAACATTTCTCTCGGTAACCTTATTTATAGATCGTGCTGTCGACCGACAGATTTTCGGATTCACCATCCCTACCGCTATGTTCCAGGGATTTAATCCAGCCTATATTATTATTCTTTCCCCCCTCTTGGCCAAATTCTGGTTATGGCTAGAAAAAAATAAGATGAACCCTTCTGGGCCCCTTAAATTTGCCTTGGGTATTTTATTTATGGGCTGCGGTTTTTTAACGCTAGCACTCGCTGCCGTATTGGCAGGGCCTTTTGAACAAGTTCCAGCAGGATGGCTCATTTTAAGCTTCTTTTTACAAACACTGGGCGAATTATTACTTTCCCCTACGGGTCTCGTCATGGTAACCAAATTAGCGCCTTCCAAGTGGATGAGTATGCTGATGGGTTTATGGTTTATGTCACTGGCGGCTGGCAATGCTTTAGCCGGTAAAATTGCCAATTTCACGGCGCTGCCTGCTGAACTTCCTGATAATTTTGCCATCACCCAGTTTTATGGTTATACCTTTAATAAATTAGGCTGGGCTTCTGTGGTAATTGCGATTCTTCTATTAGCCTGTACGCCTTTATTCAATAAATTGATCCCCAACAGCGAGGCATTATCATGAGTGTATTATGTGTCATTCCGGCAAGACTGCGTTCAACACGCTTACCCAATAAAATGTTGGCTTTATTACAAGGCCAACCCTTAATTCAAAAAACTTATTTAGCCGCTAAAACCAGTACCGCGATTGATCGTCTGGTGGTAGCAACCGACAGCGAGGATATTAAAGCCATTGTAGAAGAAGTCGGTGGAGAAGTGATTATGACCCCGACTCAGTGTCAGACAGGTTCTGATCGTGTCGCTTATGTAGCAAAAGAATATTCCGATTTTGATACTGTCGTCAATTTGCAAGGAGATGAGCCTTTTATTCGGAAAGAAATGCTGGATACTCTGGTTGCGCCCTTCAAAACCAATAATCCTCCCAAAATGGCCACACTGGCCTATGATTTAATCATCGAAACAGAATACCACGATCCTTCCATCGTTAAAGTGATTTGCGATATCAATAACGATGCGCTGTACTTTTCGCGCTCGCCCATTCCCTATCATCGCGATACGAACGCGGAATTAAAGGTATTGCACCACATGGGTATTTATGCCTATCAACGCGATTTTCTACTGCAATACACCCAATGGCCACAAACGCCCTTGGAAAAAGCTGAGTTGCTAGAGCAATTGCGAGCGATGGAAAATGGACACAAAATTCGCGTCTGTTACACACCTTATCGCACCTTAGAAATCAATACTCCAGAAGAACTGGCGCGTGCGCAACATTTTAAGGCTTAACTCTGTGATTAGCTTCAGACTGTAGATAAGGTTGTGAACGCTTTAGCCTGGGGCTAACACCATTTGGAGGCGTATGGGGTTCCGTTTTTGTCAATTTAGGGTTTGGAGCCGGAAACAGTGCCGCCTTTCCTCCCAAACCACTCGCACTAGAAGACGAACTGCTGCTAGAAGATACCCTTAGGTTACTACTGGGAAGTGAAGGCACACAAGATCCTGATAAAGATTGAACTAACCAGTCATGATGTTGATTCAGATCCAAAGCAAGTTCCCAAACTTGACCGGGCGGATTGGCTTCGTGCACACAGGCTATTTCCGGCTTTGCGGAGACATCCGTTTCGTGCCATTCTCGATTTCTAGCCTCTTTACACCGTTGCAGTAGATCAATCATCATTTTATTGAAGGGCGGAATAGACGGCTGTTCTGGGTGTTGTTGTCCTAGTAGCAAACATAATCTGGCATAAGTTTCACCGACCTGATAAATGGCTGCATGAATCGCTGAAATTAATACCGGATCCAAGCCACTCAGAAAGATAGTTCCAGGAGACTTTCCGTATTTTTCGCACTGGCTAAACAATGTTTGCAAGTTCTCTTTTAAGCGCAGCAAATTAATGCGGATACACCGCATATAATTTTCATAAGGATTTCCTTCAATGGTCACCGAATAGGGCTGTTGCTGCTTAAAAATTTTCACCAGCGTTTGAATATTGCCGGAGAATTGCGCTGTATTATGAAGAATTCTAAATGCCCTGATAGCTTGTGCCATTTCTATCAATGCTTTTTGATTATAAAAAACCAGCTGTGTGGAATATATATCATCTGAGTGTCTATTGTGTACCAATCGATGCCGCAATAAAATAAGCTGCTGATAAGCTGCTTCCAGCTCAGGAAAATCATACCGATGCTCAATCACCGTCAACATCTGGCTTATTCCCTGCACTATATGACGGTACATTGCCAAATCCCATCCTCCTCCTGCAGGATTACCCGATTTTAATCGTTTTTCTAACTCATCCCATGCAGAATAATCTATACAAATTGGACTTTCTTTTCTCATTAAAGTTTCTAAATGATCACAGGCATCCCTAAATCCAAGCATTCCTGGAATAGCAGCGCTTTCTTTCGCAGTAGATTTTGCTTTTCCTTTTCCACGGACAATCCTTAAGTCAGTTTCTTTTTTTACAGGGATTATCTCCGCATAGTCTGAATTTATGTGGCGTTCATCAGCCTCTTGATTGTGCTTCGAACGAAGACCCTGTGCTGCCTCCTCTTTGGCTTTCACATTCGATTTTTGTTCGGCCATAGCAACCACTGTCTCACAGCTACCCTCTGCTTCAGGCATATGAACTGCCTGTTCACTGCCAGCAACAGCCGATGATGGCTTGGCAGCATTGACCAACACGACGACTATTTCTTGATGCTTCTTAGCAGATGCCACATCGAGTGCCGTTTGTCCCAGGTTATTAGTGATTGCTAAATCGATGCCTTTTATGGCTATGAGTGTGTCCACTACTTCCACATCCACACCGGGAAGTGCCGCTGCACTGTGTAAAGGGGTATTACCAGCCTTATTTTTGGCATTGATATCAGCACCACATTCAATCAGCGTCATAATCATTCCTGAAAAATTAGATCGAACGGCCCAATGGAGTGCTGTGCGACCTATATTGTCTTCAGCATTGACATTCGCTCTCGCTGCGACCAGCAAAGTAACCATTTTTGGATCATACGATTGCGCAGCCCAATGCAATGCGGTTAGCCCTGCTTCATCTTGGGCATTGACATCTACACCCTGATCTAAAAGTTCTTGTACTTTCCAAAATGATCTATTTTTAACAGCCTCTCTTAACGCTTGTTCCCGTGCTTCTTTCTGCTTTATTTCGTCGCGCTGTAATTTTTCTGCCAACTTTCGTTCTGAACCCTTATGGGTATCGGTTATCACCACCCTTGCTGGTTGTTTCGGCGTTTCGTATTTTTGCATGAACAGATTGCTTACAGCTTCCATAAATGTCGTGTTTTTCGCCAAATCTTCGAAAAAAAGTGCCGGGAATATCAGCTGTATCGATTCTGTCGTTTTTCTACCGATACCTATATCGACCAAGCCTGATTGGTTTATATTGAATATGATGACCTGTAGTTTTTCTAATTCCTGTTTAGAACCATAATATTGAATACCAT
>CAMFJO010000018.1 GCA_945956945.1 uncultured Legionellales bacterium
GGTCAAGTGTCCATAAATACCATCTTTTTGATAAAGCTCGGGCGCTGTTTGCAAAGGTTCTAATACATGAAGAAAAATATCCGTTGCACTGGCAATACTTCGCCAATCATTTTCTTTCTCCCAATTACCGATGGTAGACCAATATTCGCAGCGTAATTCGGTTTCTTCATCTGGTGCGGTAAAATCAATTTTCGGCAGCACCCGACCGCTTTCGGTCATGACGCGGATACCTTCCTCACGCAAAAGAGTTTCTTTAGGCGCCACCCATCTTGTGGTATCTGCCTGTATAAAACGTTGTGGCTGAGTTTCAAGATCTTGAAATTCCGGTTGCGGCGCATCCATTTTACTTTTTAACTCACAAGCTTGTTGTTGAATCGCTTTGTCCTGTTCTTCTGCCTTATCTGCCGCCAGCAAATTTACTCCCTGGCTCATCGTCGTCATCACGACTTGTTTTAACAGTTCTTCGCCTCTAGGCTGTTCAAATACATCATTATCGTAGACACAAATATCGATGTCGATTTTATCGAATACATCCTGGCAAATCACGATCAACTCATGGGTGGCTTCACGCAGTTCTTCTGCCGTTAAACTTTCAATATCTATTAATTGGATAAGATCCGATCGCGTTCTTTTAAAATGGTATCGTTTCCCCGGTGGTTGATAAATACCGCCTATCTGTGACAAGGGGGTCGTGTATTGTTGCTGATAACGGCTATGCTGTTCGATTGCTGAATCCAGAATACCTTCTTGCGGATTGGCTTGCGTTCCCACCAAAGAGCGCACTCTAAACTTGCCCGCTTCTGTCGGATTCAAGCTTTCCCATACCGTTTTCCCCGATACTGTGGCTGCCGCAAGAACGGGATCGTTTTCAAATTTTCTTAAAGTGGCAAACAAACGCATCATGGGCAAGGAGACATGCTGATAAGCATCTCTTCGACTACGAAGATAGCCATGCATTCTTTTTGCACCGTGCCATAAAGAAGAAGCACCCGCAATATGGGTGGTGCTGGCAATGGAATGGGGAGGTGTGGCAACTACCGGCGGCACAGGATCTCGCACTTCGGGAATAACAAGCGCAGCATCGTTCGTACCGTCCGTCACACGAAAGAGAGGATCGCCTCCGTCTCTCTGCGCAATCCCACCGTGTAATGGGTTAACATCTAAAATATCTTGCGGTGGTATAATAAATCTTCCGCCGTCTTCTGCAGAACCTTCCTCTGCAACACCTTCTTCACCTTCAGGCGCAACCACCGTATAGGGATTTTCTAACCATTTTCTCACTTGAATAATATTTTCTGCTGATAGTTCAAGAGAGGGTAAGTTTAAATCTGAAATTGTGCCTTCTTGAGGCGCTACCAGTAACAGCGCATGGACTTCTTCCAAAAGAAGTCGAATATTGTCTTTGGTATCCGCTGGGATATTACCGTGGCGTACCTGTGCAAAAACATTGAGAAGAAATTGTTTCAGGACCGGCGTCAATAGCTTAAAGTTCTGGAAATTTCTTTCCCTCAAGTCCTTATTACTACCCAAACGGGTCAGCGCTGTCACTAATTCTACCAAAATACCCGGCCCATTGAGGTAGGGGGGCAAACTTGCCAAAGCCCTTTCACCTTCTATGGTTCCCTCTTCTGCACTTCCTGCGGCACCGTCTAAAGCTACTTGGCTTAGCCTTGCAGGAACCGGATTCATTTCATGCAAATTTTCCTCGAGCACTTCAGGTTCTTTTTCAGCAACCACAGCAACGGGTTCAACGCGTCGCGGTATGCTATCATAGGCTTTACCATGGCTGTTATATCCCAAGATAGGAAGCAAATCAGCGCATTCTTTATCGTCATCACTGACACAATCTAGTATATCGATTAATCTTTGCAGGTGCTTATCATCATTAACCGTGTCACCCCTTTCAAAAGTGATCTGCAGAATCTCTTCTTGTATGTCTGCGGTCAAAGCATCCAGTGTCAAAGGATCCGGTAAATGGAGGGATGGTTCCACCCTGATTTGTCCTTCAATACGCCCGGCGCCCGTTCGATTCGGATGTGCTACTATATAACGCAGCATATTCCCTTCTTTTGCGATATAGATAGTAAAAGGCCTTAGCTCTCCATTTAGGGGTAAATCTGACATAAGCTTAAAACTATAAGCAGAATGCGGCGCGGAATTGCGAATACGATCTACTGTTTCATGAATGAGTGTCAGCGCTTTATCAAGACCGGGAATAAAAGAATTGGGAGTTCTAGCATTACGCAACCCTTCGACAAACTCACGTAATCGAGCGCTTTTGACTAGGCTTCCTATCAGGTTTCTTATTCCACCAATATGACGGCGCGCAATATGGTCTTGATAAAAGGAAGAAGATTGGACGATGCTTTTTAAGCGTTCATACGCTGATTGATAGTTTTTAATGTGTTGCTCATTTGCCGCCATGCTATTCTCCGAAACCCTGAGAAACTTATCCTGTTATTAACGCCACACTAGCGTTAATGACACTTTAAAACAAGCATAGCAAAAGAAGCTTAAGGCATTCTTAAATGAACTTAATATTTTAGGTAAATAAGGTTTAGACCGGGATGTAGCTGCTTACAAAGCAAAACCGCCTCTTTTTGAGTAAAAAAGAGGCGGTCTAAGTCAAAAATATCACATAGATGCGGCCGCGCGAGCTTAAGTGGGGCGAGGACCACCGCCCAAACCAGGAGAGGCACCAGGATCGGGATCGGGATCGGAAACACCAGAGCCATGCGATCTTAAGGTTCCGCTTGGATCGGGTCCTGTGCCACCTGGCAATTTCACGCCTGGATCCTCACCTGGTGCCACTTTTGACCCAAAAAGGAGATCAAGGCCTTCACCCTGGCTGATATTCTTACCCTGGTTTAATAAATGGTTTACCATCCATTGCCCACCTATCTCCAGCATGTTCTTGTTATCATTAGAAAAACGGGCGTCATGGGCCTGTTTCTGAGCATCTCTGAGGCTACTGGCTTCTCCTTGCTCAACTAATTTTTTTAAGAGTTCTGCTTCTACACCTGACATATTATCACCTCATTATCAATTTAATAATCCAATTGTACCCTTTTTAACCAGGAAAGTCAACTACCCGCTGGGGGGCATACCCGCTGCCAGCTGCGCTGCCTGTTTTCCCTTTTCCTTAACCTCATTAATGGCCCCACCATAAGCATGCATGGTATTGGACCTTGCCTTGGCTTGCGCATCACCCGCAGACTTAGCGGTTTCTGCGCCTTTTTCAACGCCTTGCTTGACTTGACCCATCATTTGCTCAATGTCGGAGCTATGGCCTTCGGTAATACCAATCCAGCGTACGACGTGGTCTGGTATATGGTAAATCAGGGTAAATGACTTATTTAACACCACCATCAAGGTATTGACGTACATACCCCAGATGATCAGGGTTCCAAACATACTGGCAGCAGAGGTATTGTCGCTCACGCTAGCCCCGCCCAATAGCGAGTTGGCGGCAAAGAAGAAACCACCATTGACGACCAGTACCACCACATAGCTCAGCACTGTAGCGGCAAAATAGCCGATGATCATGAGTGGTGGCCTTAAAAACACACTGGCCAAGATAGCGATACCCATGCTACTGTGGCCAAACACCTCATGTTGACCTTCTGGGTGTAAGATCCCCAAACACAGCAGGGGCGCAGCGGTCATCGCCTCAATGGTGAGTACCAACCATTGTATAAAGGCAAAGGTAAACACCAGATAGGGGATCAACGGGAAATAATAAGCCATAATAGCGCCCATGGTCATCATCATACCGATGATGACATTGTACATGGCCGCACCCCAGGTCATGGCACTGGTCATGGCATTGGCAATACCGGTCATGCCGGAGAAGACATAAGAAGTCAAGCCCGAGATCCACATATACTTAAAGCCGATGTGGTATAGCTTGGAAGAAGTATTCAACATGCGTAGGCCGGCACTCCGTAAGACGAATAAAGGATTCGCCATTTGTCCGCCTGTCCCCATGCTCATAATGGGTTGCAGGGTTCGCGAAAAATTATACATGATAGAAGCATTCACATAGCGATACCAATCCAAGGGATTGATGATAAATCTCGGAAATCTTGGTTTTGAATAAAGATTGGGATTAAATGCAGGATTCGCATTTATCGCACTGTTATAAACACCACAGTTTTCAATCACATTGCCGCTACTGTCTGTTAAGGGCGTACACTGCCTCCCATCCGAAGTCGGTATAGTCGTGTCATCCCCATCATTCATGGCATTCGCCAAAGCCTGGAGGGCTAAACCTTCCATCGCCGCAAAAGTCTTACCAATACTATTTCCCGTGCCACGGCCGTAGTTATGGAACTTACCCGCATGCCCCTGCTGAAAACTGCCCCCAGAGCCATCATCGGGACCATCACTCTTAAAATCGGCCGAACTACGCGCATCTTGACAGCGTCTATCCGCGCCCGCGTTAGTGATCCCTACGCCATTCTGACAGGCAAGAGCCGCGTAACTGTAATCATAGGTGGTAGTAGACAAACTGGAGGTTGAGGTATTCAATGCCTTGGTCATGTCCAGAAAAAATGCGCCTGCGCCAGCCCAACCATTGTATTTTGCCGCTGCAACCAATATCTCTTTATGCGTTGTGGGTGGGGGGTTGTTGGTTGTGGGTGGCTGCAGAGCAACCGAGTCTCCCGCCACCGCTTTTTCCGTATTGGCGGCCTTCTGCTGTTCCTGTATCGCTTCCTCGGTTTGATACTGCGTATAATTTTGCGCCGTTGCGGCTTGATAGGCCACCGCCACTTGTTCTAATTGATCGCGGATGTAATCTCCCGTGTTAGTGGGGCAGCTCATCACCGGCTGACCCTTATCGTCCACCACTGGATTACCATCCGAGTCAACTAGCTGCGTACAGCTTGCGTTGCTAGTCGAGTCGGAGCCCGGACCAGCCTCAACATTGCCCATATCCAGGTAAACCTGATACGATTCTGCCAGATAGCTCAGGTTAGGTAACTTTGTTGTTTTTTGGGTGCCATCGGGTTGTGTGATGGTGGTTGTAAAAGCATAAGAGCCTGAAGCCGAACCCCTAGCAGCCGTATTATTTTGTGGATTTTGACCATTGGTGGGGAAAATCCCAAACCAGTTACCGCCATATATGCCTAGAGTAACCTTCGGGTTATCGGGATCAAAACCAATCATGTGATTGATAAGGTCTTTCTGTCTGCTGTAATAATTGTAAAGTGCCTCATCGGATGTTTTAAACTGTTCCCCCGAAGGCATGGTAACATAACCACAAATTGAATGACGTGACCAATCATCTGGATGGGCAAGACCAAAGGCCCAAATGTACGTATAGGGCATATTGGCCTTTTGATCGGTGTCTTGATAAAGCAAATAAGGTGTTGTTTCCAGATAACCATAAGGGCCCTTACCCTTGTTATTACCCTGCTTATACCAGGCAGAGTCTAGAGTTGTCGACCAAGTCGGTCGACTTTCTTGCGTCCAATAATGTCTCATACCCTGTTGTTCTGCAAAGGACAAGCTACACATTAAATACTGGAATATATTGGTGGCTGTTTCCAGATCATTGGTAGCAGAAACAGCCGTATTCACGGATATTCCGGCATCGCCAGACGCAACCCTATCGACCATGTTTCCCCAGATATAATCGGCGGCTCCCACGCCTTGTACAATCACCCACATCACAAAAACCTGAATAACCGCATAGCCTTTAGCCATCACTCCCGCGCCTGCTGCCGCGGTTGTCGTGGTGGTTGGCAGTAACAGCGCAAAACCCATGGCGGTACGCAAGGGAATCCACACCGAATTCCACTTCTGGCCCAACATTTCACCCTGATGGGAAGTATTGATGGTGGAAACTACCAAGCTATAGAGAATAAGAATACAACCCAAAACGATAACCGCATTGTTGAAATACAAAAAAGCATATTTTAACAGAGTAGATTCATTCACCGCCGACCATTGCGTGAGTATATTGCCTACATTGCCAAAAATGGTGGCGAGGTAATACATGGATTGGTCATTTTCAGCGGGCGGAAAAAAGTTTGGCGCAGCAAATACCGCTGGTGCCAATAAGCATAATCCTAAAATAGATAGAATACGTTTCATGGCTTATCCTCACCTCCTTTAACTTTATCTTCTTTAGGATTGTCTTCAATCTGGGAATGCCACCATTCACGGACACTGCAGCCCAATTTACGGTGCTTGATTTGAAATAACCAGAAATGGAAACGAAAGGCCATGGCAAAAGCCAAGGAAGCTACTACCAGGGCGAGTATTCCTCCAGCAAAATTCAAAGTATAAAACAGAAAAAAACTGTAGGCGGTGATGGCTATACCAATAGCACCATACACCAGAAATAACCGCAGGAATTCTTTATGGCGTTCTTGTAAATCGGCTTCGGTTAAATTAAGACGTGCCAAGGCTTCCTGAAAGGTCTCGTTATGCTCTGCTTTTTGCGGCACAAAAAGACTTTTGCCCAAGCCCCATACATAACGGCTAGAAGCTTTAATGATGTCCCAACCCATCCATGCTTTTACGTTAACAGCTGGTTTGTATGCCCAGCTTAGACCTTCGCCTACTTTTTTGAAAACACTCATCGTTTACATCTCTATAAAAGTTAATACTTTAACAACAGCGCCTATTGTATCAAATTTTGAACAGCTGTTGTAGTATTTGTGCACTATTAATTTAAACTCTTCATCCTTCGTTAAGAATCACTACCATACCACACACTTAAAGCTATCATACCGTACTTAAAGCACAAATTCTTCAGATCTGCTATAGTATTTTTAGCTTGCTTCATAAAACCTTAAGCTAAGCCGAATTAAAAAGATACAAACTTGCAGCAACTTTAAATGAATAGGTATACTGCTAAAAAAATGAGGAATAGAGACTATGCCTGATTTAAGCCACGATGGTGTACATCAATTTTGGAAGGATTATCCCGATGGGATGATTTACAGAGTTGTTGCCTTTATGGAAGGCGTAGAACATTGGACGGTCGATGAAGACCCCGGCTTTGAAAGCGCCATGCAAGGCTTGGCGGATGCCCTGGAAACACTGGGTAATTATGAACTGGGCCAGCAGCAAGATTTTATCACCCTTTGCACTTATCTTAAAATGGCACGCATGTTGCGTCTATTGCAAACCATCGATACCGCCCATCCTGGCGGCGCTTCCAAGATATTAATGTATGCGGAAGAAAACAGTGCTAGCAGCGAGGATATTGCCGGAATATTTTTACGCCGCAATATCGTCTTTGAACGTCTGCGTTTATTGGGGCGTGTTTTTGCCAACGAACGCATTGACATTGTCATGAAGGCTCTGGGGAGTGAAAAGTGATGAAATGGTCTTATGCGATTATCGGTTTAAGCTTAATGGCTTGCAGCACAGCAATATATGCCAATTTTGCTGATCTTATTGCCCAAAGCAATAGCAATGCCGATCGTATTGCTGCTCAGGCCCAGGTAAATATGCAACAGGATCAACAGATATTAGCACAAAGATTACAAGCTTTAGCGGCAGCGATGGAGGCGCAAAATCCAGATGCCCCTATAGTGGTACAACCCGTGCCTGCTCAGGTGCAACCCGTTCGTAGTACAACGCCTCCTGTAACCAAAGCAACACCCGCTGCACCGCCCGTCACAATGGTTCCCAATGCCACGGGCTTAACACCGCCATCGCAAAACAACAACAATAATAGCAACCAATGGAATTATGGTTTTTAACTGAATAAATGAATATTTGAGGTAACGATACTATGAAAAAGGGCTTTTTAAAATGCGCTATCACGTTAATCATTCTGGCCACTGCTTTTGCTGTCCGTGCGCAAACGGGAGATGATCCGAACGGCACGGGCAATGATACTGGCACGGGCAGGGGCATAGGTGGAACCATCAATCAGGGCCTGCAAAATATAGGCAGCAGCGTCAATACTGGCGTTAACAACCTGGGTTCTAGCATCAATAGCAACTTAAGCAAAACCAAACAAACCATTCGTACTCAAGCTGGTAGTATGCAATATGCAACCAACAGTCTTATTGCTTTTCTAAATGCCAAGTTTATCACCGGTATTCCCCCCGCATTTACCCAAAGCATGAAAGGCAATTGGCAACTCATTATGGCCAATTTTAGCCTGAGCGATATAAACTGGCTACTGACGCAAAAATTCACCCTGGCTGCGCTAACAGGGGTGGACATTGGTCAAATTGTTCCTGGTGATAATGAGGTTCCTACCACTACCATGAAGTTGGCCGAGATTAAATCTCGTGTTGGGCAATTTAATATTGGCGCACTGCTTAAAACCACCTCCATACAGCCCCAATCGGTAGATGAAAGAAATGCGCTCACTTTATTACAATTTGTATCGGGACTAAACAATAGCATCACTGCCCTACCCAAAATGGTATCCGTCAGCGGCATGGGCCCCATTGCTGCGTTTCAAAAACAATTCGGTACTTATGTGGCACAACAGTCCGTAGGATTAAATGTTTTATATGGTTTACTCAGCGAGCGCCTGGTGAAACCCGGTTTGGGACAACAATTGGGTGGCCCCCAAAAAGATATGAGTCCCTTAGGCTTGGATCAATACATGGCGACGCGTCGCTTGAATGTCAACGATCCCAATGGCTGGTTGGCACAATTAAGCAATGCTACGCCAGCACAAATTGCCAAAGAAAATTTGATGCTGCTCGCCGAAATGCGCTATGAAATGTATTTAATGCGTCGCACTCAGGAAGAAACCAACATGCTGCTGGCTACGCAACAATTACAACAAACCAGCGTCGCTGCAGAGAAATTAGCAAAATTGAAGAGCGATGTCCTGTCTGCCGGTACGGGGAATATCTTGCAGTAAGACGAGGGGAAAGAAATTTCCCCTACTCTCCCTCTATCCCCATAATGGGTTTGACCGTATTCCAGCTTTTGCAACTGGGGCAATACCAATCCAGAATCTTGCTGGAATAACCGCATTGCACACAGCGATAAATCGGTTT
>CAMFJO010000019.1 GCA_945956945.1 uncultured Legionellales bacterium
AGAGACAGGCAGCGCACCGTGCGTGGGGCTCATTGAAGCGGCGCCCTATCAGCAAGCATTGACGCATGCGCTGTTATTTTTACAGGGTAAAAATAACACCATCATTGATGCTTTGGCGACGCAAATGCAGCAGGCAAGTGAAGCATTCGAATATGAGAAGGCAGCAAAATTGCGTGATCGCATTCAATTATTGCATAAAACACAACAGCAGCAACATGTTATTTCGGGGGAAGCCAATTGTGATGTGTTGGGACTAGCAGAAGTAGGGTATCAAGTGTGCGTGTCTGTTTTATCCATACGTCAGGGAGAGTTGGTCAATAGCCAAGCGTATTTCCCCAGCGTACCGGATAATACGGATGTGGCCGAAATCATGGAATCTTTTATTAGTCAGTATTACAGCCGTGATGTGAACCAAACCTTATCAGTAGAATTAGACATTTTGGTCCCCGTTCCTTTAAAAGAAGCTGCTTCGCTAAGGGCCTTTCTGCAAGAGCAATACCAGGTGGAAGTTCATATCAAAAAACCACAGCGGGGGGTTAAATTAAAATGGTTGACTATGGCCACAGACAATGCCAAAGTAGCCTTACAGCAACATACGACCCACGCGAAACGCTTGCTGGAACAATTTAAGGCACTGTCTATTTTGCTGGATACGCCGGCAGAGATAGAACGCATAGCATGTTTTGATATCAGCCATGCAGGGGGAGAAGCGACGGTGGCTTCCTGTGTGGTGTTTGATAGACAGGGGGCCTGTACCCGCGATTATAGGCGTTACCATATTAAAGGAATTACGGCGGGTGACGATTATGCGGCGCTCAAACAAGCGGTATCGCGCCATTTTGGCTATTTATTGACTCAATCATTGCCTTTGCCCGATTTGCTGTTGATTGATGGTGGCAAGGGTCAATTATCAGCCGTTCACTCCGCATTAACTGAGCTCGCTTTAAATGAATTGCTGTTACTGGGTATTGCCAAGGGAGAAGGGCGTAAGCCTGGGTTAGAAACCCTGTTTTTATGGGGGCAAAAGCAGGGAATACATTGTAGAGAAGATGCAATCGCGTTACACTTATTACAGCAGGTTCGGGATGAGGCCCATCGTTTTGCCATTACAGGACACCGCAAATTGCGCGATAAGCGGCGGCTGCATTCTGATTTAGAAACCATAGCAGGGATAGGCCCAAAGCGGCGTCAGCGATTATTAGAATATTTTGGCGGTTGGCAAGAGTTAAAACGCGCTCACCCCGATGATTTGGTGAAAGTGCCTGGAATAAGTCCTGCACTGGCACGGCGGATTTATGAGAATTTACACACATAGAGGAAGTGGTTATGACGATACCCAACATGTTGACCCTATTTCGTATTTTTTTAGTGCCTCTTTTTGTTCTTTTCTTTTATTTGCCTTTTCCGAGCTTATCTTTGTTAACCGCAGGTATTTTTGCTTTTGCCGCCATCACGGATTGGCTTGATGGTTATTTAGCACGTAATTTGTCACAGGCAACTCGTCTCGGGGCTTTTTTGGATCCGGTGGCAGATAAATTGGTTGTGGTGATGGCCTTGGTTCTCTTGGTAGGAGAACATGCTTTCCCTTGGATGGCAATTCCCGCAGCGATCATCATCGGTCGAGAAATTGTGGTATCCGCCTTGCGTGAGTGGATGGCAGAATTGGGGCAAAGAGCTTCCGTAGCCGTATCCTATTTAGCAAAAATTAAAACTTTGGTACAAATGCTGGCCATCTTTTTGCTATTGATAGGGCGTGTGCAGACCTTATCGTGGGCGAAATGGTTGGCGTGGGCTGGGTATATAGGATTGTATATCGCCGCGGCTTTGACGGTTTGGACCTTATTGCTGTATCTGCGCGCAGCTTGGGGTGAGTTTGCCAAAGCAAGTTAAGTCCCTGGCCCCAAAGAGGTGGTTTCTCAAGTTATCTGATTGGACATGAAGTAAACCATGGTGCTCAATATTCCCACCGACAAGGCCAGTGATATGATAGCCAAATAACGGGCTTTAGCGCGTTGCAAGGATAAGAGACCGATAAATACCCCCCAGTTCCCTAATAACAGCACAATACCGATAAAAGTGGCTTTGACCCATAATGCTTGCCAGCTAATATGGTGAAGACTGATGAGCGTAAAACCACTGATAATCTGTATCAGGGCCCCTAAAGTCAGGATCGGCAATGTTTTTTGATGAAGAGAGTGTGCAAAAGGTGCGCGCTCGTGTTCATCTAGCGGTTGGTACGCCCACCATACCCAATAAGATTGTACGACCAGAATGGTGCAAAACACCAACGAACCAGACAAAATATGTATTATTTTCAAAGAGTTATATGAATCAAGCATATTGGGTAACACATTATCTTAGGGTAAAAGAGTATTTTATACTAGTTCTGGGTAAAATAGCTTCGAATCACCTTTTCTCAATAAGGTTTTAAGGTATAATGCTGTTTTACGACAGGCTATATTTTGTCTCATCATGGCGAAGTATACATAAAGGAGGATCGTCATGTCATTGTGTGTGTTGTGTGATGCCCGTATGAATTTTCGTAAGGTACCGGTATGGACAGGGGCAAATTTGGCATCACATTATTTATTGATTTGCAGTGAGTGCGGCTTTGGCCCGGATAAGGCCTATGAAACTGAAGCGCAAGCGATGGCACATTGGCAGCGTATGGTGGAGTTTTATAGTAAAAAAGCCGCGGAATATGTAGAAACTGACCCGGATATAACAAACGATGCCTAATCAAACCAGCAAACAAAGTCTTTTATTGATAGCCGTTATTTTATTGGTTGTATTGTTGGCGCCTTATCTGGCAAAAGGAACGGATTTACTGTGGACCTTTTATCGCTGGGGACATGGGTTATTAGCGCCTTTGTTTTCAAGTAGCGGTTTAGGTCATATCATTTTGGGGATATTAAGTTTGGGTCTGGTTCCCTTAATCGTCGCTGCTATTCCTAGCCTTATTTATTGGGTGTTAGCGAAAAAACAGTGGCCTTATTTTTGGCCTTTGGTATGGGCTGTGTTATTGATATTAGCAACCTTATTCATAGTGCATGCTTAAATTATGGCTTTAACTCTCGCAGATATTTCTACGGCATTAATGGCAACCATCACCGCCATTAAACTTAATATGCTGTTACCCGCACTGGTCATTGCTTTTTTGTGGTGTATCAATGTCATCAACTGGATGGGCAATCATTTTTTACGGGTTTTAGCGCTTTATCCACGTCATTGGGCGGGTATTCCTGGAATTTTTTTTAGTCCCTTGGTGCATGCCAATGCAGAGCATTTATTGTTTAATAGCATACCCTTATTCTTATTAATCGCTTTTTTATCGGCAATGATAGGTCCTCTGTATTTTAGCGAAGTGTCAGCAGCGATTGTCATTGTATCCGGCAGTCTTTTGTGGTTAGTGGGCCGCAAAGGATTGCACGTAGGTGCGAGTGGTGTGATCATGGGTTATTGGACGTATATTTTAGCCTATACCTGGCGCCACCCCTCTTTGAATGCGGTTATCATGAGTGCCATCATGCTGTATTATTTAGGCAGTTTGATTTTCAGTTTGTTTCCTGCTGAGGAAAAAACATCCTGGGAAGGGCATTGTTGTGGTGCTGTGGCGGGTATCCTCGTCGCGCATTTTTTATCGTAGGGGGCAAACAGAATGCGAATGGCGCTCTCTTTAGAATACGATGGCTCACACTATTGGGGCTGGCAGCGACAAAGTACAGAAACAAGTGTACAGGCAGCAGTTGAACAGGCTTTAAGCCGTGTGGCAGCAGAGCCTATACGTGTTTTTTGTGCAGGTCGTACGGATAAGGGCGTGCATGCAACGACACAGATTATTCATTTCGATACCCATAGCGTGCGGGCGCCGCATGCGTGGATTATCGGCGGCAACAGTTATTTGCCCAAAGACATTCGTTTACACTGGATACAGGAAGTTCCTGCGGATTTTCATGCACGATTCAGCGCTTTTAGTCGGCGTTATTGTTATGTATTACAGGTCAGCCCTATTTCTCCCGCTATTTTAGCGCCTTATGTTAGTTGGCGTTATGGAGAGAGCCTGGATGAAACTGCCATGGCGAAGGCTTGTGAATTGTTATTAGGACAACATGATTTTTCATCCTTCAGAGACGCCGAATGCCAGGCTAAAACGCCAGTACGAACTGTCACGCTTTGCCGCTTACAAAAACACCATCATCTTTTTACTCTGGACATAGAAGCCGATGGTTTTTTACACCACATGGTGCGCAATATCATGGGGGTATTAATCGAGATTGGTTTGGGTAAACAGCCTGTGGATTGGATGAGTGAGGTATTATGTGCATGCGATAGACGTACGGCCGCCATGACTGCGCCGCCTAATGGGCTATACCTAACACACATCGGTTATCCAGAACGCTTTGCTTTACCAGTCACCTTGCGTAGACCATTGTTTTTAAGTTAAAGGAATTCTTATGGACAAACTCATCTGTGCTGGTAAAAATTACCTGGAACACGCCGCGGAAATGAAAGATGGCGTTCCCGAGAAACCAGTCTTATTTTTAAAACCACCCAGTGTGTTGAAAGTGTGTGAAGAGTGGCAGCGCGAATATGAACTGAAGTGGCCAGCACATGCCACAGCGGGGGACATTCATTATGAATGCGAGCTGGTGTTTTTGATCAGCCGAGACGGTTATTGTTTATCAAAGGAAGAAGCGCGTGTAGCTATTTCCCATGTGACAGTCGGGTTGGATCTAACCAATCGCACTCTGCAAAAGAATGCCAAAGAAATACGCGGACCCTGGGAAGTAGGCAAAGTATTTCCCGATGCGGCGGTGATAGGTCCCTGGATTTCTTTGGACGGGTTGGATATCAATGCGCTGAATTTTGAATTTGCTTTAAAGGGTGAGATTCGCCAAAGTGCTTGTAGTAGCGAGATGCGTTTTAATCCAGTGGAATTGCTCGTGTACGCCAGCCAATATTTTCCCATTTGTGCCGGTGATGTCCTGTTTACCGGTACGCCCGCAGGGGTTGGCCCAATCCATCAGGGAGATAGGGGGCAATTAAGTTTAGAGGGTTATTCTTATACGGTGAAATGGAATTAATCATCGACAAGATTCTTACCGCCTAGGGTTGCATTGCTAAAAAGCAATGTCTATACCGAAAGCATCTGAATATGCGAACTAGAAAATTTTAAGTGCTTTCTATACACGCCATTGATTTTTAAAATAATTTTCTATAGACTACGGCCTTCAGTAAAAACACATGATGAAGGAGCATTTTTATGAGAGAAAGAGTCCCCCAAGCCAATCAAAAAACCGCCGATTGGAAAGATTTTTTAAGGGTTATAGCGCCACAATACGTTAACCAAAACACAGAAGTCACTATTTCAGAAAAAGAAGAAACCGTTTCTTTTACGATAGAAACAGCCGAAATACCCGCATGCCAGGAACATTTTGCCAGAGTACTAAGAAATTCAGATTCTTTGAATGCACAATTATCTTATTTCAGTCAATCTTCTGGGAGCGCCCCTGATTCTTCAGTTGCATCGTCTTTAGAGATGCCTATCATAGCCACAATAGAGGACGCAAGAGCGCTGATGAAAAAATTGTTTGGTGATGCAGTGATGCAAGGAGAAAATCTCACCAATATTAATTTCAATACCCGTTTTACGCGCTATGAACAAGGGGTATTACTATCAGAGCCGCGTGCTTTATCCACTCATTTAGGGAAAATGATGTCTCTCGATGCACCGCTTTCTCAAAACTTTTTATGTGCTTATTTCCATCATGTCAGTGTGGAAGATTTGCGTGCTATCATTGCGGAAGAAAGTGCACCATTACCGCAACCTTCTGAGGCGATACTGGAAGAGAGCCGAGGAGAAGGTTTTGTACAAACTTGCTTTGGTATTTTTGAGGCTGAAGGAGACGATGGTAAGCGTTATATACAAATGTATTTTGATATAGGGCGTTTTCTACAATTTGTGTATCCTCCTCAATTGCATTGTGAAGCGCAGAATGAAACAAGAACCTGTGTTAGGCTAAGTCTTTCCCATCTGCTCTTGTATGTCAAACAGTTGTCCCGTCACGGGCTTTTATTTAGTGTGGAGTTGCAGCATGGTCGGGTTAATGCTCATCCATTGCTGTTGCCGCATAGAGAAACGATTGTAAGACCCTTAAATATCTTTATTGTTCTTGATGACAGTGGTAGCATGAGAGACTGCCGACGCGACGTATTTAAAAGCGTAAAGTCTTTTATCGAAAAAGTTGCGGTAATAGCCCCTGAAGCAAAAATTCATCTAAGTATATTTTCAACGAAAAATGATCTGTCTCTTCAGACTAACCTTGCCAAAGACTTCGATTTTTCTATTTTTAATAAACCTTTCGTCGATCGCCAAACGGCATTGTATGATGCACTAACGACACCCTTGTCTGATATGAAACGGCAATTGAATTCGCATAATAATATGTTACTTATTCTGACAGATGGTGCAGATAATTGTAGTGCCACAACACAAACCGGAATTTTAAAGACAATTAAAGATCTAAAACAGGCGGTGCTCGAGGATGGTGCTGCCCCTCCCGCTATTTATGCTGTTGGTTATGGCGAGGTGGATGAGAAGGTTTTAACTGCATTGGCAGAAAGTGCTGGACATCAAGAGTATATTGCCCCCCAAAATGTGGCTGAATTTTCTACGATCGTTCAAAATATTGAAGGCTTTGAGCATCGTCGTATACTGGCGCAATTTATTACTGAAATCAATGGCAAAAAAGAACGCCATATTATTCCTATTCCTTTGCATGGCAATCCTCATGTGGTACGAGAGGTGACCTTTCCTTTATCTGCTGATCCAGTAAAAGTGACGTTTAGCACACCAACACAGGGTCAGGAATTGGCATTGCAACAGATAACCTTGCAGATCACGCGTACACAGGCACAAGAAACGATGGAACAATATAGGCAAAGAATTGAGGCCATTTATCTCAATCCGGATCTGAAACCCGTGGTGAAGATTGCCCAATTAAATGCGCTTGGGGGTGAAATCGATACTTTTTGTACCAACGCACCTCAAGCGGCTGTTTTAGCCCTGGCAGCAGATGCACATCAAAAAATAGCCGCATACAAAGAGGCATTGCTTACTCAGCACGATGCCGCAATAGGTTCTGAAAAAGAAGCCAGTGTATCTGCCGCTTCGGTGGTTCCTGCTATCGCTGCATTGGGGAATCCCGCGTATTCTTCCCCTGCTTCGCTTCCGAAGGCGCCTACAGAACCAGAGGAAAGAGCCGCTTTTAATCCTTAATCACTTTGCCAAGGCCATCCTTTTTGCGCTAAAATAGTTTTAATCTATTATTGATGGTGAACAGGATGGCTGATATTCATAAACAAGCACGTGTACCACACAGTGCTGAGAAGATGTATGACTTAGTAAACGACATTGCTTCTTATCCTTTATTCTTACCTTGGTGTAAGGAAGTGGATATTTTGAGCGAAACAGAGGATGAAATTCGCGCAACCCTGCATTTGGAAAAAAGTGGTTTGCGCAAATCCTTTACCACCTGCAATAGGCTGCAAAAAAACAAAATGATAGAAATTCGCCTGTTATCCGGGCCTTTTAGCCATTTAGAAGGTTTCTGGCGCTTTGTGCCGCAGGAAGATGGCCAGTGTGATGTGCTCTTAGACATGGAGTTTGAATTTGCCAATAAATTGCTCAGCTTTGCCATCGAGCCGATATTTAGCCAAATTGCCAATTCTCTGGTAGACGCTTTTAGTGACAGAGCCCAAGCTTTATATGGCTAAATTCGCTATTCAGGTTGTGTATGCCTTGCCCGATCGCGTGCTGGTTTTAGACTGTGAGGTGCCAGTGGGTACGACTGTCGAACAAGGGATCCATTTATCGGGGTTAATGCAAAAAGTTCCCGGTTTGTGCCTGAAAGAAGGTTTTATCGGTATTTACAGTAAAAAAGTTTCATTAAATCAAACACTTAATGCTGGTGATAGAATAGAATGCTATAGGCCAGTGAGTGCTGATCCAAAATTAGTACGGCAAAGACGCGTTCAAAAAAAGCTCAAATCTCATAAAAGCGTCTAAATATAAAAAAAAAGTACTTGTTAATTTTTCCTTAAGCTTTACATGTTAAACTGACCGGACGGATTTTATTTTATTCCGATTTATTTTTATACAATTATTAATATTTTAACGAAGGTAATGACAATGGCAAACAGTTCAAATGAGATTTGTGATTTGGTATTTGTGGAAAATAGCGTAGGCAGGGATGGCAGTATTTTTAAGCTCTGGATGATGAATATGGAATTTAGCGTATTTAAAGAGCAGTACGATCAAGATTATTGGTCTAAAGATGAAAGCTATGAGGTATATGGAGCACCGATGTATTTAAGCCACGATATTGCTAAGGTTTTTAATAAGAAGAAAGAGTGTATAGGTTATGTGGTGCTTTCTGAAGTAGAGCCTCTGCCCCAAGCACTGTATTTCTTCCAAAAAACAGTAACCAGAACAGAGTGTTTATATAAGCAGTTTGATCTGACGCAAAATGAAACTTATACCTTCCAATTCAATGGCAAAGAATATGTTTTGGAGATAAAAGGCAATAAACAAGAAATTCAAGCCAATGAATTTATTGGTGAGATGCAGATTGACGAGCCTGTCTCAGAGGAAAAAGAAGAAAAAAGTAGTGGCTGTTTTCCCTCATTCAACAGATTCTTTAAAAGAAATAAAAACTCTGGATCCTCTTCGTTTTCATCCGCATCTTCCTCTTCTTCTTCCACTGAATTGGGAATAGAGGGATATTCTTCAAGTCGATCTTCTCCCAATTTATCGGGATTTAGATAAGCCTTAATGCATTGAGACTGTTAACCGTAATGAGTATGGAACATCACGCTAATCCTAGACATTTGGGTTAGGATAAGCGAATTTTATTAGTTCA
>CAMFJO010000020.1 GCA_945956945.1 uncultured Legionellales bacterium
CAACAATGTGATGTCGTATACGCAGATCAGGGCGGGAAAGACAGTGGCCACATAACCATGCTTTTCATTCCGCCCATAGCGGAAGATGTCGGGACCAGGCAGGCCAAGACAGTGGATGCTGCTTTCGATGAACAAAATAGCTATGTTCGCGGTAACATTACCGTAGACAGTAATCCCTTAGATGCAGATGACTCGGTTGCGCAAGCATTCCGCGCTTCACTCAAAAAGAAAAATGTTAATGGGGCTTTAATCGATTTTCTGGTAGAGAGTGGGCGTGGCGGTGCTTTATACAATTTTTTAGGTATTAAAATCGATCAGGCTTTTGCAGGACAGTATATATCCCTGGAAGGAGCAGCAGTACAGGTTGATTATGCCGTGCAAGACGATGGCAGTGTGCTGGTAACCAATACTTTTTCTGGCGAATACGTAGAGGCGAGTAAGCAGTATGATTATTCAGAGTATCAAGCTGGCTTAAAGGCTGAAAAACCCAACACGACCCATCTTAAGGCGACTATTGTCCATCGAATTGAAATGAAAGAGGATGGACCGGTTGTTTCTATTGTACAGAAAGATTTTAAGGCTACAGGCGCGGGACCTCAGGTCAGTATGATGAGGATTTTACTGGCTGACCAAATGCAAATCGAACTGAATGAAAATTTTGATAAGAATAAAGCTTTAGAAACTGCTTTAGAGCAAAACGATTCTAAAATTATTATTGCGCTCTTAAAACAGGGCGCTAGAATAGATATAAGACTCTGCGGGAAAGAATTGAAGAAAACCATTTTACATTATGCCGTAGAAGCGGGAGAAGTGAAGCTGGTTAAGCAGTTACTCAAAGAAGAGCACGCTCATATCTCAGTAAACCAGCGTGATAATCAGGGTAAAACAGCTTTCCATTATGCCGCCGCAGCCAATTCAGAAGAAATGGTTCTGGCTTTGGCGGACAAGGGGGCCAGAGCGACTATTCAGGATAATGAAAAGAAAATAGCTTTACATTATTCTAAATCCAATTCTTCTGTAGAATCTTATCTCTATGTGCTAACGGGCGTAGAAGCTTATCATGCGCATTCTGCCGCTAAAAAACTCAAATCTGACAATACTAAAAATAAGATCACTATCTTAGAGGGTTTAAAAGGAACCTTGGTTGGTGAAAAAGAGGCTACTATCTCTGGGCGTTTACATGATTTTGATAACAAAGCGGTTGACACACTAAGCAAACTAGAAGATCCCGAGAACAAGGGGCTTTGGGGTTGGTTTTCTAGGGTTTTTAGAGAGATCAAAGCGTTTAAGCGAGAAAAATTCGGTGGACAAGCGGTGCAAAATATTATTGTTCCAAGCGAAACGCAATCTTCACATGGAGAAGCTTTTGCTAGTTATATTCTCACAGGAAGAAAGCATCTGGAATCGCGGCTTCCTTTTTTTGCGCACTCGCCTAAAGAGCCTTCATCCGATGCCGGAAAAGAAACCAAAGCAATGATTTTGGGTGGCTAAATAAATGTAGGATTGGGCAGCTTAGGGGCTGCCCTTGTTCAATTACCCAGCTTAGATTATATCTGCAAAACAGTTGTGTTTAGAGTTATCGGTTGCGGCTGATGACGCCGTGGTGGAGGAGGTGGAGCATGAAATGTAAGGGGATTTTCCCCCAAAGAAAGAGCAGGTGCTGCGATCGGTTTTTCAAAATGTTCGCGATAGCTATTTAATAAGGGCTGCAAGTGTGGATAGCGGGCAAGCAAATAAGTTTCTGTTTGTTGAGAATATTGTTTAAATAAAGGTTCTAAGAGTTGCCAAGGAAGTTGTTCAGGGGTTATTAATAAGTCAAGAATATCCTTGAGTACTTCTTCTGGGGGCCATTGTAAATGGTTTTCAAATTCAGCTGCGGGATCGGCGGATAGCTCCCAAATATTTTGGGAGAGATTCATATTCACAAAGAGTGCTATTTGCAATAATATTGCTTTCAGGTTGTTAAACTGCGGTGGAATAAAATCCAAATCTGCGCCACAGAGTGTTAATAACAGAAAAGCGGCTGTGTTCCCGGCCATTAAAGCCAGATGTAGAGGCGTGTGCGCGCTGCCATTTGCTACATTAAGATGAGCACCTTGATGGAGTAGCATAAATAAGAGGTCAATATTACCGCTACACACGGCAGCATGCAAAGCCGTATTACCGTTGTGATTGAGCGTATTCACATCAGCGCCCGCCATAATGAGTAACTCAACATGCTCTTTCTTTTTATTGGAGCCTATCATATTGATAGCCCTATAGAGAGGCGTATTGCCAGAGTTATCTCTTCTATTAACGATAGCCGGATCGACGCAAATGAGCCATTGGCTCATCTCTACTTGCCCCCTTCGCATAGTGGTATTTAAATAATGAGATCTATAAGTAGGATCGGCGAGGAAACAAGCGCCTTTTTCTTCTAATTTACGAGCTGCCTGTCGTTGCAGCGGGGTGAGTGTTTCAAAAAAACGTTTGTCTATGCTCATCGGTATATTTACCTTCAAATTAAAATAATACAGTTCTATTTCTGTGCAGCAATTGCCCACGAATCATATCATGCAGGCATACTACTGGACAACCTAAAATAGTTCAAATTTTATACTCAACAAACTTACCAAAACATAGATCTAATTCCTTGAGATGAGAGCTGGTTTACATGAGGTTTCTCTTCGCAAAAAAATTAAAAAAATCTTCTTTCTCCCTTGTTTTTCTCATTCTTGTGGGCTATAGTGTAGGAAAGTGGGGAGAAGTGGTAGATTGTGGAGTAAGCTTTAAGTGTTTAGGGGTATCACTGCAGTTAGTCTCGATGTTAAGGGCCGGTTGGCTATGCCGGCCCGGCAACGGGATTTGCTCTTGGAAATAGATGAGAAAGCGCAGCTGGTGGTGACTATCGACACGCAATCGCCTTGTTTATTGTTGTATCCCTTAGCGGAATGGGAAATTATTGAACGAAAATTGGAGGCTTTGCCCAGTTTTAATCCAGCAACTCGACGCTTACAACGCTTATTAATGGGGCATGCCAGCGAAGTAGAAATGGATGGTCAAGGCCGGATTCTAATACCGCCCTTATTACGCGATTACGCCAAACTGGACAAAAGAGTGATGGTCGTAGGGCAGGGGCAGAAATTTGAATTGTGGAGCGATACCTTGTGGGATGCGCAACGTGAAGTTTGGCTGGCAGAAGATCAGGCCATGAATAGCGATGGGCTGCCACCTGAATTGCAGCATATTTCACTGTGATGGGGGTTTTGTGACCGACAAACCCGAACACAGCAGTGTATTGCTGAAAGAAGTCATCGCGGGCTTAGAGATTAAACCCAATGGCATTTATATAGATGGTACCTTTGGTCGTGGCGGTCATAGCCGCGCCATTTTGCAACAGTTGAATCAAGAAGGCCGCTTGTACGCTTTAGATAAAGATGACGCCGCCATAGAAGCAGGTAAGGCGATTGACGATAAACGGCTTTGCCTAGAAAAGGGTAGTTTTGCTGATATTGAGAAATGGGCAAACCACTGGGCTATTCTGGAGCAAGTCGATGGAATATTGCTGGATTTAGGCGTGTCTTCGCCGCAACTGGATGATGCAGAGCGGGGTTTTTCTTTTTTAAGAGAAGGCCCTCTCGATATGCGTATGGATGCGCAGCAAGAATTAACCGCGGCTAAGTGGTTGGCAGTAGCCGACATAGATGAGATGACGCAAGTTTTTAGAGAATATGGTGAAGAAGCGTATGCACGGCCTATTGCGCGTGCGATTGCAGCAGCGCGATTAGAAGCGCCCTTGCAAACGACGAAGCAGTTAGCGGATTTGGTGAGTGCGATGGTCCCGGAAGGCAAACAATGGCGTTTGACCAAACATCCGGCGACGCGTATTTTTCAGGCGATACGCATTCATATCAATAGTGAATTGGAAGCATTACAAAATTTTTTAGCGCAGGTATTGAGAGTGTTGGCTGTAGAGGGCAGAGTTGCCATCATCAGTTTTCATTCTTTGGAAGATCGCCTGGTAAAGCGATTTATACAACAAGGGGCCAAGGGCGATCCTTATCCCCGCGATTTACCAATCAGGGGTGCCAAGGTGGTGCCAGGGCTTGAAAAAGGAATGGTTAGCCGTGCGAGCGCAGAAGAGATTGAACATAATCCACGCGCACGCAGTGCTATATTGAGAATAATGAGGAAAATAAAATGAGTGCTGTTGCTAAAGCAATTTTGTCGAGTGATTTTACTCGCGGTCGTATCAAAGAATTTATGTTAGAAGGCGATGTATTAGTGGCTATTGTCTTAGCCTGTTTATTGTTATTGAGTATGCTGGGGATTATTTATATCCGTGGGCAAGAACGACAATTAACCAGTGAATTACAATATACTAAGCAACAATACGACGATATGACGATGACACACTCACAATTGTTATTAGAAAAAGCTACCTGGTCGCAACAAAGTCGCGTGCAAAATGTGGCACAAACCAAGCTCAATATGCAATTTCCCAACAATAAAAATATTATTATGGTGGAATAGTGAATGCATAAAAATTGCGAGCAAAAGCGCCAAATATGGGCTTTTGAATGAATGCCTATACCCGCCATACCTGGCGATGGGTAATACTATTAATTTGTTTGGGTTTGGCTTTTTTAGGCTTACTATTAAGGTTTGTTCAATTAACGGTTATTGATCGTTCTTTTTTATTAAAGCAGGGCGATGCGCGCAGTCAACGCGTTATAGAGCGCCCGGCTATGAGGGGTATGATAACCGACCGAGATCATTATCCATTGGCGATTACCACGCCTGTATCTTCCATTTGGGTCGATCCCCAAGAATTTGTAGCAAAGCCTGAAGATTTAAAAACGTTATCGACTTTACTCAATGACAGTGTCGATGTCTTAGAGGCTCGCCTAAAATCTAATAATGGTAAAGAATTCGTGTATTTAAAACGCCATATTTCACCTCGTTTGGCGCAGAAGATCATGGCATTGCATTTAAAGGGTGTGCACAGCCTAACGGAATATAGGCGTTATTATCCTGAATCAGAAGTCACTTCACAGCTGATTGGTTTTACCAATATTGATAATCAAGGCCAAGAAGGCATGGAATTGGCCTACAATCAATGGCTGCAAGGCGTGCCGGGTAAAGAGCGGGTTTCCAAAGATGGTGTAGGACATGTGGTGGCCTTATTGGGTACGGTGCGTGAAGCAGAGCCCGGAAAAGAATTGGTCTTAAGTTTGAACCATCGCATTCAATATTTAGCGTATCGAGATTTAATGGACGGCGTGACGAAAGCCGAAGCAGTTGCCGGTTCGGTGATTGTTCTGGATGTTAAGACGGGCGAAGTTCTGGCGATGGCAAATGTCCCTTCTTACAATCCCAATCAAACGGTGGATCCGCGATTAGACACCTTGCGCAATCGTTGTGTAACGGATATTTTTGAACCGGGTTCTACCACCAAAGCCTTGAGTTTAGCGAATGTCTTGTTACAAGGCCGTTATACACCAGACAGTATGATCGATACCAATCCAGGCTGGATGACTTTGAATGGACACATCGTCAGAGATCCTGAAGGCAATAATGGTGTTATCAATATGACAACCGTATTGGTGAAATCCAGTAATGTGGGAACAGCCAAGTTAACCCTCACGACACCGCCCAATAGTTTATGGGAATTGTTGCATAAGATGGGTTATGGACAATTAACCGGCAGTGGTTTTCCGGGAGAAGCCAAGGGGAGTTTGCCCTTGCATAAATGGTCCGATTTTACTTTAGCGACTTTATCTTTTGGTTATGGGTTGTCAGCAACACCCCTACAAGTCGCGAATGCTTATGCGACCATTGCCCGCGGCGGTATTAAGATGCCAGTGAGTTTGGTGAAATTGTCACAGCCACCTCAAGGCGAACGGGTATTGGATGCGAAGGTGGCCGAGCAGGTGAAGATGATGCTAGAAGCAGTGGTCAATGAAGCCGCGGTGAATGGTCAGGTGCCAGGCTATAGGGTATTGGGTAAAACAGGTACCATACGTATGTTAGGACCTAAAGGCTACGATCCCAATCGCCATATTGCTTTTTTTGCCGGCGCAGCGCCAGCTTCTAATCCCAGATTGGTAGTGATGGTGGTGTTGCAAGAACCCCATAAAGGTTATTATAGTGCCCAAGTGGTGGCGCCTATTTTTAGTCAAATTATGGGCGGGGCGTTGAGGGCTCTGGATATTCCGCCAGATAAAGTAGATAATTAGCTTCTACCATTTTTCAAGGAAAGCGCATAGTTGGCGCATCTTGCACGAAAAACGCTGGCGAAAAATGCTCAGTGACGTTTATGTCAACTCCGCTTTTTCGCCAGCGTTTTTCGTGCAACCTGCATCCAACTCTGCACTTTCTCCGTATGGATAGATAAGATAGATGTGAATGCTGGAATTCGGATAGAGTAATTATGGTTAAACTGAGTGAATTGTGTAAGGATTTTACAGATATTGCCCCCGATCTCGATCCTGATATTCAGGACTTGAGTGAGGATAGCCGTTACACCAAGCCAGGTGACTTATTTATAGCCCGTAAAGGCGAGGTAAGTGATGGCAGGCAATTTGTCGGCGATGCTTTGAAAAAAGGGGCCGTGGCGGTTATTTACGAAGTCGCAGACGGTCAAGGATTGTCCATGCAACACTTGCAAGCGTGGGATCCGACCATACCTCTTTTGCCTGTTAATCGTATTGATGAGATTTTGGGAACGGTCGCCAAGCGGTTTTTTAACGATCCTTCACGCAATTTGGCCTTGATAGGGGTTACTGGAACCAATGGCAAAACCTCTACCACGCAATATATTGCCCAAGCTTTGTCGGCTCTAAAGTTACCCTGTGGGGTCATCGGTACTTTGGGTTATGGTTTATACCCAGAATTGATCACGTCTACTCACACGACACCCGATGTTATCAGTTTGAACCGCTATTGTAGCGCCTTACAAAAAGAAGGGGCACGCGCAATTGCCATGGAAGTTTCTTCGCACGCTTTGGAACAAAAGCGCATTGCCGGTTTGCATGTACACATGGGGATCTTAACTAATTTAACTCGGGATCACTTGGATTATCACCACACGATGGCAGCCTATGCCAAAGCCAAGCGTAAGTTATTCACTCATCCGGGGTTAAAACTTGCCATTATCAATGCAGATGATGAGTTTGGTCTGGATTTATTAAAAACCTTACCGAATCATTTGGGTAAATTGGCTTATACCCTCAATGCCCCTATCAAGGGACTGGATGATATTGCGCAAATTTATGCCACTAATATTGTTTTGTCCAGCCAGGGTTTGACTTTTAAAGTCCACACGCCCGTCGGCCTTATTGTGGCAGAAACCAAATTATTAGGCCATTTTAATGTGGCCAATGTGCTAGCGACCATCGGGGCTTTATTGGGCATGAATTATTCCGCCAGCGACATTGAAAAGATATTGCCTTTATTGCAAAGCGTCAATGGACGAATGCAAATGTTGGGTGGAAGCGGTAAGCCGCGTGTGGTCATCGATTATGCACACACACCGGATGCGCTCGCCCAGGTATTATTGGCTATCAAGGCACACAATCCAGCACGCATCATTTGTATTTTTGGTTGTGGCGGTGATAGAGATAAAGGCAAAAGGCCTTTTATGGGTAAAATTGCTGAAACTTACAGTGATTATTGTATTATTACCAATGATAACCCGCGCCATGAAAAACCTCTGCGCATTGCGGAGGAAATTGTGACGGGGATGACGGAGAAATCTATCCGTGCTATTATTTTGGACCGCAAAGAAGCGATTCTGGAGGGTATCCGTAAGGCTGGACCGAATGACATCGTTTTAATCGCGGGCAAAGGGCATGAGACCTATCAGCAAATTGGCGATGTTAAATACCCTTTGAGCGATGTACAGATAGCATTAGATGTATTAGAAAATGACAAATATGTCTCATCATAAGCTGGATTGTGGTTGTTTACATGAGTGGTAGGATAATAAAGGTAAGTGGAGTAGTACATTAGGTGGCGCATTTTAAGTTTTCAGAACTGGTTAAACCCTTGGCCGCAGAGCATAAGGGTGCGGATGTGAGTTTTAGCTCAGTCAATATAGATTCTCGTGCTATTCAATCAGGTGAATTATTTATTGCCATTAAAGGGCCAAATTTTAACGGCCATGATTTTATTCCTCAAGTGCAAGAACGGGGTGCCTGTGGTGTGTTGGTATCAGATAAAGTAGCGACCGATCTACCGCAATTGTGCGTCGAAGATACACGCCTAGCTCTGGGCAAATTAGGGGCATTAAGGCGGGCGCAATTGGCTGATTTACCCTTGATTGCGGTAACGGGGAGTTGTGGTAAAACCACCACAAAAACGATGATGGCTTCTATTTTAAGACAAAAAGGCCATACTTTAGCCACAGAAGGTACACTCAATAACGATTATGGGGTTCCCTTAACCTTGCTTAAGTTACAGGAACAACACGATTATGCGGTGATAGAAATGGGCGCGAACCATTTTGAAGAAATCGCCTATTTGACACAACTGGCCAAACCCCATGTCGCTGTAATCACCAATGCAGGCCCGGTAC
>CAMFJO010000021.1 GCA_945956945.1 uncultured Legionellales bacterium
CAACCTATCCTACTACACAAAATGTTGCGCGATTTAGTGGGCCGGCGCGCAACATTTATGGCAAATTATCAACAACAAAAAAGCATTGTTAAATTATTTTATAATAAACAAGGCTTGCGTCACGCCCGTAGAGAAACCATAGGCTTGGAAAAATTGAGTGATTGTGGAGTAACCACAAGCCAAGTTTTACATTGTAGAGTACTAAAAGAAGGCGTATTGCTGGTATTATCCTATTTAAATCACACAGAGCCCTTGTCCGTGTGTTGGCAAACAGAATCTCCCCAAATAAAGGAAGAACTCTTATTACAGTTATTTGCGCAATTACAAAAAATGTATTGTCGCGGAGTTTATCAGAATGATTTGCATTTGGACAATATTTTATTTGATGGCAAGAAAGTATATGTAATAGATGGTATGGGCATTAGGCATTCTAGAAGCACGAATGCTTTGGCCATAAAAGCACAATTGGAAAATTTAGCAGAACTTTTTCTGGAATTTTCTTTCTGCGATCAGACCTTATTATGGCGAGCTTTAGAAAAATCTTCATTCCCCTTTGCACAGCAAAACTTGCATGCTAAACTACAAAAAAGAATTACCGAAAAGAGTCGCTATAAACAGCGCAAATTTCAACGCAAAGTCTGGCGCAACTGCACCGCTTTTGTGATGGGCAGATTAAGCGACTATCATTATGCAGTAGTGCGTGGTGAGAAAACAGCGATGATAACCATGTTTTCTCATCTGGAACAGCATACAGAGTATTTTAAACCCTTAAAACAAGGTAGAACCAGCACCGTGTTCCACTATCAACAAGCTGAGTGCAATTGGGTAGTTAAACGGTATAATATCAAATCTTTTTGGCATGGTGTGATGCGTAGCTTTAGGAGGACACGAGCGGCTTCTTCCTGGCAAAATGCCAACAGATTACAATTGCTCCATATATTAACCGCAAAGCCAATCGGTGTACTGCAAAAAAATTGGGGCTCATTACGGCGTCAATCCTATTTTGTCATGGAGTACGTGGCAGGGGTTTCTTTGCAGCAATACTTAAATGGGTGCGCAGAAGATGTGGAACTACAGCAACAAATGATTCAGCAAGTAGTGCAAGTATTGTCTTCCTTAAAACAAAACTGTTTATGTCATGGTGATTTGAAAGCCGATAATTGGCGAGTTTGCGATGGTAAGTTGTATCTTTTGGATTTGGACAGCTTGCAGCTTTATAGAGATGGGTTATTATTCAATTGGGCTTTTTACCGCGATCTTAAACGGTTCTTAAAAAATTGGCAAGATACCCCGGTATTGCAGCAACACTTTGTGATGGCATTTAAAGAGAGTAAATTAGTATGAACATTTTAGGATTATCCGGAGCCTTGACACACGATGCTTCAGCCGCCTTATTGGTAGATGGCAAATTAGTTTGTGCGGCAGAAGAAGAACGTTTTATTCGTGATAAGCATGCCAAGAATAAATTGCCTTTAGAGGCAACACGCTGGTGTTTGCAAGCAGCAGGTCTTCGTCCCCAAGACATAGATATAGTCGCTTTCCCTTTTGCTTCCATCGGGTTGTTTTCTCCTGCTCGTTGGCATTACGCTAGGCGGTATTGGTATGCGCCTGATAGAGCATTAGATGCCTTATTCAATGGCAATAGACATTATAGACGTAATAAGAAAAGGGTTTTATCTTTTTTAAAAGACTTAGGTTTTGATCTTAATAAAACACAATTTATGCCCATAGAACACCACTTAACCCATGCGAGCAGCGCTTACCATTTAAGCGGTTTTGAAGGTAAATGCGCTATTTTGGGGGTTGATGGTAAAGGCGAATATGCTTCTACTTTTTTAGGGTATGCCGAAAATGGCCGTATTCATAAAATCAAAGAATTTTTTGACCCTGATTCCTTGGGGGGATTATATGGCGCAATGACGCAATACTTAGGTTTTGAAATGTTAGATGGCGAATTTAAAGTGATGGGAATGGCGCCGTATGGCGATCCTAAACGCTATGATTTATCGCCTTTATTGCAATTTAATGGCAAAAATTTCAAGGTCAATACCCGTTTGGTGAATACCGTTGGGTTAAGACGTTATAAAAAAGATGGTCAAGCTTATTATTTTAGCGATAAGTTAGTGGATTGGTTAGGCCCCATGCGGGTAGGGGATGACATCGATGAACCCTATGTACATTATGCAGCGAGTCTACAAAAAATGTTGGAAGACAGTGTCTTGAGCTTGGTGCGCTATTATTTAGGAGATATTATTCACGAAACGGGCCGTTTGTGTTTTGCAGGTGGGGTGGCCTTAAATGTAAAATTGAATCAACGATTATTACAATTGCCCGGGCTAAAAGAATTATTCATACAACCCGCTGCCAATGATGCCGGCACGGCCATCGGTGCGGCAACTTATGCAGCTTCCTTGAAGCAGATCCCCATACAACCCTTAGAGCACGTTTATTTAGGCCCTTCTTATACTACAGAAGAATGCGTGAGAGCATGCCAAAATCATATTGCCAGACCGCGTTTTAGTATTTTAGACAATACCGTGGACTATGCGGCCAAGCTATTAGCGCAAGGTGAACCCTTGGCATGGTTTCAGGGGCGCATGGAGTTTGGGCCCCGCGCCCTAGGCAATAGAAGTATTCTGGGGTGTCCCAATGCCTCGGGTATTGCTAATAAAATCAACCAACAAATCAAATATAGAGAGCGTTGGCGCCCCTTTTGTCCTAGCTTATTGGATACAGTGGCCGAAGATATCTTACAAACAACCCATCCCGCGCCCTACATGACGATTACCTTTGATGTCGCTGAGCACTGGAAAGAGCGGATCCCGGAAGTGGTGCATGAAGATGGCACACTAAGGGCACAAGTGGTGACGCAAAAGTCTAATCCACGTTACTATGATTTGATCAGCGCCTTAGAGCGTCTGACGGGCAATGCGGTCGTGTTAAATACCTCTTTGAATAGGCGCGGTGAACCGATGGTCTGTTCACCTGAAGATGCTCTGAATATGTTTTTTGGGTGTGATTTACGGTATTTGATTATGGAAGATGTGCTAGTATTAAAAGAATGATCACTGTAGAGGATACTGTATGCCTATAGCCGACAAAGCACCGAGTCCTAAAGCTTGGTTTATGTGGGGTCTGACCATTCTTTTTTTATTATTCCAATTCATACTGCAAGGTTCTGTGAGCAGTATGGCGCCATTTTTGGCCAAAGACTTTAATACGAATGTGGCTGCAGTGGGGATAGTTTCTTCCAGTTATTTTTGGACTTATTTATTATTGCAAATGCCAGGCGGTATACTCGTTGATCGCATCGGTGCTAAACATTTATTGATCGTGGCGACGCTGATTTGTGCGCTCGGAACCTTATTATTTTCGCTCAGCAATGGCATACAAGGCGCGGTGTGGGCGCGTATGTTGACTGGATTGGGCACTGCTCCAGCATTGGCCGGTTGCTTTTATTTGATTGGCAATTGGTTTACGCCAGGCTATTTTGCTTTTGTCGTCGGCTTAAGTGAAGCTTTAGCCATGATAGCAGGGGGTGTCGGAGGAGAAATTATTTCGACGGCTACTCTTCATTTAGGATGGCGTACTGTATTGGTGGTGGCGAGTGTTTTATGTGTCATCTTAACCCTGTTATTCGCTATTTTTCTGCAAGATAGGCCTAAACAAATGCACAAGCCGCAAAAAGCAGCAGGCTTACCCCTTAGCCGTCAATTAGTAGCGCTCTTAAGCTTGCCTCAGGTTTGGCTGTGTGGCTTATTTTCAGGATTAATGTTTCCCATTATTAGTACGCTTGCAACCTATTGGTGTATTCCTTATTTGATGACGCGCTATGGAGTGAGCGTACGCATCGCTGCTTTGGGTAATTTGGCTTTATTTTTAGGGGCAGGGTTAGGTTGTCCTTTTTTGGGTCATGTGTCTGATTTTTTTCATCGACGAAAAGTCGTTATGGCGGTTGGCGTGATAGCCGCTTTTATCAGTTTAAGCATGGCTTTGTATATTCCCTATTTGCATTTTAGCACGGTCGTTGCCTTATTTTTTCTAACGGGTCTTTTTGCCAGCGTGTATATGCTGCCTTTTGCCTTGGTGAATGAAATTGTCCCGGAAGAGGCGCGTGGTACGGCAATGGGATTTACCAATATGATGTGTATTCTTTTAGGCGCGCCTTTTTTGACGCCCTTAGTAAGCTTATTATTGAAGCTGAGTGCTTCTTCTCACCAGGTTACGGATTTTTCGACAAACTCTTATACCATTGCCTTAAGTGTGCTGCCTTTTTCTTTTTCATTGGCTTTAGTGGTGTTATTCTGGATCCACGATCCCCGTAGACCTAAACAAAAATCCGCACACCACAGTTGATTTTTAGAGACAGCAGCAAATTTCGGGCGATAGGAGCCCGCCATTAAGTGACAGCAGTATGGCATTTGCACCCTCATTATGGTATGCTATCTTTCCATCGAACTCACACATTTTACCCTCTTTTAAAGGTTTAATTATGACCAAGTTTATTTTTGTGACCGGTGGTGTTGTTTCTTCTTTGGGCAAAGGCATCGCTTCTGCCTCCTTGGCCGCCTTGTTAGAGGCCCGTGGCCTGAAAGTCACCCTTATCAAGTTAGATCCTTATATTAATGTCGATCCTGGGACGATGAGTCCTTTTCAACATGGTGAAGTCTTTGTGACGGAAGACGGTGCTGAGACAGATTTAGACTTAGGGCATTATGAGCGTTTTGTGCGTAGCCGTATGACGCAGAATAACAATTGTACCACCGGGCGTATCTATGCTTCGGTCATCGCCAAAGAGCGTCGCGGCGATTATTTAGGACAAACGGTGCAAGTGATTCCGCATATCACCGATGCGATTAAGGAGGTCATTGTTAAAGGTGGTGCCGGTATGGATGTGGCTTTGGTGGAAGTCGGCGGTACAGTAGGGGACATAGAGTCTTTGCCGTTCTTGGAAGCGATTCGACAGATGCGCACGGAATTAGGTTCTGAACAGGCCTTATGTATCCATTTAACCTTGGTGCCCGTATTAAAAACCTCACACGAGATTAAAACTAAACCCACACAGCATTCGGTCAAAGAATTGCGTTCTATAGGGATACAACCCGATATGTTAATTTGTCGATCCGAAGAAGCTTTGCACGCTGAGGAATGTGCCAAGATCGCGCTGTTTACTGACGTTAAGGTTAAGGCTGTTATCTCTTTACCCGATGTCGATAATATTTATACTATCCCTGAATTATTGCAAAAACAGGGCGTGGATGAGTTGGTTTTAGAGAAATTTAAAATTACCGCACCTAAAGCCGATTTAAGCGATTGGCAACGTGTAGTGGCAGCACATCAAAATCGACCGCATACCGTACATATTGCCATGGTGGGTAAATATGTGGATTTAGCCGATGCCTATAAGTCTTTAAATGAAGCTTTAGAACATGCCGGTTTACAGACGCATTCAAAAGTAGTGATTCATGCGATAGAAGCCGGAGATATAGAAACCAAAGGCACTGGCATATTAAGAGAGATGGACGCTATCTTAGTGCCAGGTGGTTTTGGCGCACGCGGCACAGAAGGGATGATTTTAGCCACACAATATGCGCGTGAACAGGGTATTCCTTATTTGGGTATTTGTTTGGGCATGCAAATTGCTGTTATAGAATTTGCACGTCATGTGGTGGGTTGGGCCGATGCCAATAGTACGGAATTTGCACCGCAAACACCGCATCCTGTCATAGGCTTGGTGACGCAATGGCAACATAGTAGTGGTAAAACAGAAAATAGGGCAGAAAATGATGATAAAGGTGGCACGATGCGTTTGGGTGCCTATCCGTGTGATTTGAGTAAGGGTTCTTTGGCTTATGAATGTTACCAACAAGAAACGATAATCGAACGTCATCGCCACCGTTATGAAGTCAATAATGTATTGTTACCCCAGTTAGAGGCGAAAGGGTTAAAGGTCAGTGGCCGTGCGCGAGAAGAACAATTAGTGGAATTCGTCGAGCTCAACAATCATCCCTGGTTTTTAGCCTGTCAATTTCACCCGGAATTTACCTCTACACCACGCGATGGGCACCCTTTGTTTAGCAGTTTTATTGCGGCTGCGGTTAAAGAGCAGCAAAGAAAAAAAATGCTGCATAATAATACCGTTCGATCCTAGGAGGTAACGATGAAGCTATGTGATTTTGAAATAGGGTTGAATCAACCGCTTTTTATTATGGCCGGACCTTGTGTGGTCGAAAGTGAAGCTTTAGCGATAGAAACAGCGGGTTATTTGAAAGAATTAATGCACGCGCGAGGTATTCATTTTATTTATAAATCGTCTTTTGATAAGGCGAACCGTTCCTCACACGATAGTTTCAGAGGTTTAGGCATTGATAAATCTTTGAATATCTTAGCCAAAGTTAAAAAAGAAATTGGTGTTTCTATTGTGACAGACGTGCACGAAGACAGTCCTTTGGATGAAGTTGCCAGTGTGGCCGATGTGTTGCAAACCCCAGCATTTTTATGCAGACAGACCAATTTTATTCAAAAAGTAGCTGCAGTAGGATTGCCAGTTAATATTAAAAAAGGTCAATTTTTAGCGCCTTGGGATATGAAACATGTGGTGGCTAAGGCCCGCGCTGTCGGCAATGATCAGATTATGGTGTGTGAGCGCGGTGCTTCTTTTGGCTATAATAATTTAGTGTCGGATATGCGATCTTTAGCCATTATGCGCGATTGTGAAGCCCCCGTCGTATTTGATGCGACGCATTCGGTGCAATTACCGGGTGGTCAGGGGACGCAGTCAGGCGGACAACGCGAATTTGTACCCACGCTGGCGCGAGCCGCGGTGGCTGTGGGCATTGCGGGTGTATTTTTAGAAACGCATCCTCAGCCCGATAAAGCCCTGAGTGATGGCCCTAACTCGTGGCCACTGCATAAAATGCCAGCTTTATTGGATCAATTGCAAGCCATTGATGCTTTGGTGAAGCAGCAACAAGCCTATGACTTAGTTTAAAGAAGGAATGGTTATGTCTACGACAATCAAAAAGGAAATGCAATTTAGTGCGCATAATTATAACCCTTTGCCGGTGGTATTGGTAAAAGGTGAAGGCGCTTTGTTGTGGGATGAAAAGGGGCGCGAATACATAGACATGATGAGCGCTTATTCAGCCGTCAGTCATGGTCATCGCCATCCGAAGATAGTGAAAGCTTTAGAAACACAACTGGCCCGTTTGGCCATTGTGTCGCGTTCTTATCATACGGATGTGTTAGCCGAGTTTTTGCAATACGCTTGCGAGTTGTTTGAGTACGATAAAGCCCTGCCCATGAATACCGGTGCCGAAGCCGTAGAAACGGCTTTAAAATTGGTGCGCAAATGGGGCTATCAGGTTAAAAAAGTGCCTGAAGGTAAAGCGGAAATCATTGCCTGCAGAAATAATTTTCACGGCCGCACTATTGCTATCGTCGGTATGTCGACAGAACCACAATATAGGGAAGGTTTTGGACCTTTCCCTGCCGGATTTAATGTCATTCCCTATGGGGATATCGAGGCTTTAGAAAAAGCGATTACGCCTAATACGGTTGCATTTATTGTAGAACCCATTCAAGGTGAAGCAGGGATTATGGTACCGCCCATAGGGTATTTAAAAGAATGTGCGACATTGTGTCAACGCCATAATGTATTGTTGATAGCCGATGAAATTCAAACCGGTTTGGGACGTACCGGCCAGCGTTTGGCCTGTGATCACGAAGGTGTGCATCCCGATGTTTTGGTATTGGGCAAAGCTTTGGGTGGCGGCGTACTGCCGGTTTCGATGGTGTTGGCGAATGATGCCATTATGTCGGTATTGACCCCTGGCGATCATGGCAGTACCTTTGGCGGTTATGCTCTGGCTGCAGCCGTCGGTTTGGCAGCTTTACAGTCCTTAGAAGAAGAGCAGTTGAGTGAACGCGCTGTGGTATTGGGTGAACGCTTGATGAAAGGCTTAAAAACCATTTCGCATCCTGCTATTAAGGAGATTCGCGGCAAAGGATTGATGATAGGCATCGAAATCGATCCTGCCATTATAGATGGCCATGCATTGGCGTTGAAATTTTTACAACACGGTATTCTAACCAAAGAAACCCATCAAGTGGTTATTCGTTTGGCACCGCCCTTGGTGATCAGCGAGGACTTGATTGATAAAGCCCTGGAAGCTATTAAAACCGTTTTTGCGGAGATTTCGCAGTACGCTTAAACCCTTGCATTTGGCGGGGTGAGTATGGTAACTTTGACACTCTTAATAGGCACGTAGCTCAGTGGTAGAGCATCACCTTCACACGGTGGGGGCCGGTGGT
>CAMFJO010000022.1 GCA_945956945.1 uncultured Legionellales bacterium
ACCATAATGTCGCGCGCTTGTAATTCTGATACCGATAATACGCCTTCTATCATTTGTAGCGCATTATTGGGAATGATACCGCGTTCGGCAGCATGACGCAGCATTTCCGTTAATTCTTCTTTATCATGGGGCTCTCTTAACAATACGTGACTTAATCGTTCTAACCAGCTTTTCTGCTGAGCTTCATCTTGTGGTTCAAGTTCATCGTTCATAGCGTTTAGTGTTCCTCATAAGGATTGTTAAAACCAAGTTCTTGTAGAATAGCAATTTCCAGACCTTCCATGAGCGTAGCGTCTGCTTCTGTTTCGTGATCGTAACCGAGCAAATGCAGGGTAGCGTGTACCATTAAATGCGCGCTATGTGCTAATAAAGATTTTTCCTGTTCTTTCGCTTCTTTCACCACAATAGGGGCACATAAAATAATATCGCCCTCACCACTCAAATCTTGGGGCATCGCTTCATCGCACTCTGCAAAATCTAAATCCGCAAAAGGCGAATCATAGTAAAAAGACAATACATTGGTGGCATAATCTTTATCTCTATACTGACGATTCAATATTTGTCCTTCTTCGGCATCGACAATACGCAGGGTAATTTGCCACGTGGAATGGGTATGCGCAGCAGTTCCTTTAGCAAGAGCGTATTTGAGCGCAGTGTCGCACCATCTAAAAAATTGCGCATCCTCTGCCAGTTTTACAGAAGTATCGATAGTTTGTATGTTTAAGTCAAGAAGGGGAGCGGTCATCATGCGTTATGGTCATCATCGTATTGTTCATAGGCTCGGATCACTTTTTGTACGATGGGGTGACGCACCGCATCTTTGGCTTCAAAATAAATAAAATGAATGTCTTCTACCGATTTTAGAACTTCAATGGCATGGATTAATCCAGAAGGCACGGGCCTGGACAAATCGATTTGCGTAATATCGCCTGTTACCACCGCAATAGAGCCAAAGCCGATACGGGTTAAAAACATTTTCATTTGTTCGCGCGTGGTATTTTGTCCTTCATCAAGAATAATAAAAGCATTATTCAAAGTACGGCCGCGCATATAGGCCAGTGGCGCAAGTTCAATGCGGTTTTTAGACAATAGCTTGGTGACTTGTTCAGCACCGAGCATTTCATAGAGGGCGTCGTAGAGAGGTCGCAAATAAGGATCCACTTTTTGTGCTAGATCGCCCGGTAGATAACCCAAGTGTTCACCCGCTTCAACCACAGGTCGGGTTAAAATAATTTTATGGACCAAGTCTTTTTGCAGGGCATCTACAGCCATTGCCACGGCCAAAAAAGTTTTGCCTGTACCGGCTGGACCTATCCCAAAAACGATAGGCTTGTGTTTGATGGCATTGAGATAATTGCGCTGATTTTCACTTTTCGGTGTTAATCGACCCGCTTTATTTAAAATCTCAATTTTTTCTTCAGTTGAATCAGGAGGATAGGCTAAAGTGTCCATTAAGCGATCACCCAATAATAAGTGTATGTCATCCAAGTTTAGTTCTGCATGCCGTTCTGTTTTACGGTATAAATCCGTTAAAATTTTAGCCGCTTTAAACACGGCTTCCGCTTCGCCACTGATTTTAAAAGAGCCGCTGCGTGGGGAAATATGGACTTGCAAGCGCTTTTCTATAAAGCGCAAGTTTTCATCAAATTGTCCGCACAACTTAGCGAGCCGATCGTTATCAATGGGGGTAAAACTTACTTTTTCTTCAATGTGTTGGCTGTTCAATCTACATCCATTATAAGTAATATCAATAACCTAAGTATAGCATATACATTCTTCACCCTGTTTTCGAGGGGGCCGTTATGGCGGAGAAGGAAGATTGTATTATGTTACTTCTCCCCGTAATGAGTTCCGCATACAGGCTGTGATTTTTATCGGCACAATTTGCCCAATGAGTGCTTCATCGCCTTTAAAATTAACAACGCGGTTATTTTCCGTACGGCCAGTGAGTTCGGTTTTATCTTTTCTGGCATGTCCAACCACCAGTACGGGTGTACGCGTGCCGACCATCGCATTGCTGATGGCCTGTGCTTGCAATTGAATACGATCCTGCAATATTTGTAAGCGTTGTTTTTTAACCGCCATAGAAATGCTGTCGTGTAATTTGGCTGCCGGTGTTCCGGGTCGCGGACTGTAAATAAAACTGAAGGATTGATCGAAATTGATGGTGTGTATCAAATCTAAAGTAGCCATGAAATCCTCTTCCGTTTCGCCTGGGAATCCTACTATAAAATCGGATGAGATAGAGATATCAGGGCGTATCGTCTTTAATTTCATACAACGATGGATGAAGTCTTCTTGAGTATAATCGCGTTTCATCATTTTTAGTATGCGATTAGAGCCGCTTTGTACCGGTAAATGGAGGTGATTAGCGAGCTTGGGAATGTCTCTATAAGCTTCTATTAAATTATCTGAAAAAGCAGATGGATGCGAAGTGGTAAATCGAATACGTTTAATCTCGTCTAAAGCCGCAATATAACGAATAAGCAAGGCAAGATCGGCGGTAGTGCCATCGTGCATTGGGCCTCTATAATCATTGACATTTTGCCCTAATAAGGTAATTTCACGCACGCCCTGTTCGGCTAAAGAAGCAACCTCCGCCAGGATATCATCGAAAGGTCTGCTGATTTCCTCACCGCGCGTGTAAGGGACAATGCAATAACTGCAGTATTTGTTACAACCTTCCATGATAGAGACAAAAGCGCTGACACCGTTGGCTTTGGGCTCTGGTAGGCAATCGAATTTCTCAATTTCCGGGAAACGAACGTCTATAGCGGCTTTGCGGGTTTTGGCTCGTTCATCGAGTAATGCGGGTAAGCGGTGTAAGGTTTGTGGGCCAAAGACGACATCTACAAAGGGAGCGCGTTTAATAATAGCTTCGCCTTCTTGGCTTGCTACACAGCCACCGACACCGATGAGTACATCCGGATTATTGTCTTTGTAAGTACGCCAACGGCCTAATTCTGAAAAAACTTTTTCTTCTGCTTTATCGCGAATAGAGCAGGTGTTGATGAGTAATAAATCCGCCTGGTTGGGATCTTCAGTCAATTCCATGTCTTTTTTATCGCGCAATACAGCCAACATTTTGTCTGAATCATAAACATTCATTTGACAGACGTGTGTCAGTATAAATACTTTGCTTTTTTTAGGGGTATCCACAGCGCTATTAGTCATTGACCACTCGGTTTATTATACAGGTAGATATTATAACACAAGGCAAAAGAATGGTTCAGGCCTTATGCTAAAAAATGTTAATAATTTTCACAAAAAAGTATTGCTTATTGTACAAGGTAATGGTAACTTGTGACAGTGGTTTAGTGACCGCATAATAAATAGCCAATTATTATTCACATCCTATGTTTAAGATGTGTACTGCAGTGTCTCGTTTTTGTATATTTTTATAGCAATTTGCTTTTAGGCTAGGGCAAGTGCCTGAAACCAAATGCAAAAGAGTATCAGCAAAGACGGGGAAGTATGAACTAGATTTGTATAGGAGCCAAACTCTTATGATGAGCACGGAAGAAATTGCATCGATCCAACAAAGAAGCCAAGCCCAAGGTTTAGGTCAACAAGTCAGCGAAGTACTCGATCGGTATTTTGCATTGTTGGGTAATCAACAACCGGATAATTTATATCAAAAATTAATGGCCGAAATTGAAAAGCCTATGATTGAAGCTATCATGCGCTATGTGCGTGGTAATCAATCTAAGGCAGCACGTGTATTGGGCATTAGCCGTGGTACCTTGCGCAAAAAATTGGCAGAATATTTTGATACTACCCATGTGGGTAAACAACGCGACTAATCTGGTTTTTAGATAGGATGCTGCGCCATTACTAAACCCCTTGTAATGGCGCAATGCTAAAGGGATTGTATGCGCATTCAGGGATGGCTCGTCATTTCTATATTCTTGTTATTATTAGGCTGCCATCATGAGCCCCGTAATAATCCGTACCGCACGAGAGATGCGACAGCCAACATTTACTATGGCGCTTATTCCAGTGCCCCGAAGACGCTCGATCCGGCTAAAGCCTATACCACAGACGAAGCCCAATTTGTATCTTTGGTGTATGAGCCCCCTTTACAATATCAATATTTAACACGTCCCTGGACTTTAGAACCTTTGTTGGCAAGTCAAATGCCTCAAGTGATTTACAGAGACGCAACGGGCAAAATCGTCGCTGATCCACAATTAGCGAGTAGTAGTGAATACATTGTCCATATTAAACCTGGGATTTATTATCAACCCCATCCCGCCTTTGTACGTACCCCTGAAGGGCTGCATCTCTATTGGCCATTAACGGCGGCGGCCGCAAAATCTTATACTACTGCGAATGATTTTAAACAGTCTGCAAGCCGGGAAGTCACTGCGGATGATTTTGTGTATGAAATTAAACGCCTGGCGAGCCCCGCTGTGCAATCACCCATTTATGGTTTGATGAGTACCCACATTCAGGGGTTGGCCACATTGCGTGCCGATTTAGAACGTGCGCGTGCACAAAATCCGAATGCCTTGGTTGATTTACGGCCCTATTCTTTTGCCGGTGCCAGTGTGATTGACAAGTATACTTATCGTATTCAGTTAAATGATCCTTATCCCCAATTTATGTATTGGTTGGCTATGCCGTTTTTTGCGCCCTATCCCTGGGAGGCTGATCAATTTTACCATAATCCAGGATTTGAAGATCACAATATCACAGTAGATTGGGTTCCTATTGGTACAGGACCCTATCAATTTACCCAGAATAATCCAAATCAATCCTTGCAACTCATAAAAAATAAAAATTTTCATGGTGAGCCTTTGCCCTTAGGATTACAGCCTCAAGTAGGTAAAACAATTCCTTATATCGATCGCATCGAATTTTATTTGGAAAAAGAAAGTATTCCGCGTTGGAATAAATTTTTGCAAGGTTATTACGATCAATCGGGCATCGCTTCGGATACTTTTGATGAAGCGATTACCTATACGGCACAAAAACAACCTAGAATCAACCCTAAATTAGCGGCTAAACATATTTCTTTACAAGTGAGTACGACACCTAGTATTTTTTATTTAGGTTTTAATCAGTTGGATCCCGTGGTTGGCGGTTCTTCGCCTGCTGCGCGGCAATTAAGACAAGCATTGTCTATTGCCGTCGATATGGATGAATACATTCATTTGTTTTTAAATGGTCGTGGCCAAGTCGCTCAAGGTCCTTTACCACCCGGTATTTTTGGTGCCAGGACTGGAGAAGCTGGAATGGATCCTATTATGTATCAATGGCAACAGGGGAGAATGAAGCGGCGCCCTTTGTCGGATGCTAAAAAATTATTGAGTGCTGCTGGTTATCCCGATGGTATGGATGCCAAAACAAAACGCCCTTTGGTATTAACCTTATCTATCATGTCTACAAGCACTATTGACGAAGGAACCTTATACGCTTGGTTTAGACAACAATTTGCTAAGTTAAATATCGAGTTGAATATTGAAAGCACTACTTACAGTCGGTTTCAAGATAAATTGAAAAATGGTAGTACACAGTTGTTTTTTGCCGGTTGGACCGCAGATTATCCAGATCCAGAAAATTTCTTATTTTTACTCTATGGACCTAATAGCAAAGTGCAATATAATGGTGAGAATGCCACTAATTATCACAATCCCCAGTTTGACAGTTTGTATGAGCAAATGACACGTCTTCCTAATGGCGCCGCCCGCCAAGCTATCATCGATAAAATGATTGCAGAAGTACAACAAGATGCCCCTTGGATCTGGGGATTTTATCCTGTGTCATTTCAATTGTCTCAGCAATGGGTTCACAACAGTTATGCCAACCCGTTGATCAATAATCAACTTAAATACATAGCAATTTCACCACAAACACGGTATCAGGCGCGTTTGCGATGGAATCAAGTTGCAGTATGGCCAATTGTCTGCCTCGTTTTAAGTTTTATGCTATTTATCGGTTTAGGAATTATGACTTATAGAAGGCTTAATAAGCGTAAGCCTCTTGTTTTGCCACAGGAAGATAAGTGATGTTAGTTTATATTATTAGAAGGATATTATACGCGATACCGGTTATTTTAGTGGTGAATTTAGTGACTTTTATGTTGTATTTTAATTTAAATAGCACCGATGACATGGCACGGATGCAACTCGGTAATAAACATGTGACAACAGAAGCGATAGTGGATTGGAAAAAAGAACACGGTTACGACAAACCTATTTTTTACAATGGAAATGTTTCAGGTTTAAACGCTTTAACCGATACTTTGTTTTTTCAAAAATCCTTAAAAATGCTAGTATTTGATTTTGGCATGTCCGATGCTAATCGCAATATCGGCAATGATCTCAAGTTACGCATGGGGCCCAGTTTGGCTATTGCTATTCCCAGTTTTATTTTGGGGGTAATTATCAATGTGTTAGTCGCCCTTTGCATGGTATTGTTTAGAGAAACCTGGATTGAACGGACAGCGGTGATCACCTGTGTTATTCTAATGTCTATTTCTACTTTGTTCTATATTATTTTTGGACAATTTGTCGTCGCAAAATGGTGGCACTGGGTACCTTTGTCAGGTTATAGCCCAGGATGGTCACAATTTAAATTTGTTATTTTACCTATTATGATTGCTATCATCAGTAGTTTGGGTGCTAATGCACGTTGGTATAGAGCTATTTTTTTGGAAGAAGCCAATAAAGAATATGTGCAATTGGCCAAAGCAAAGGGGTTATCCAATATGCAAGTTTTGTTGCACCATGTATTGCCCAATGGGGCTTTACCTATTCTGACAGGTGTAGTGGTATTAATTCCCTCATTGTTTCTAGGCAGTTTATTATTAGAATCTTTTTTCGGTATTCCTGGTCTTGGAAGCTACACCATCGATGCTATTTTGCAACAAGATTTTGCCATTGTTCGGGTGATGGTATACCTAGGGACAATATTGTATATCATAGGGCTTATTTTAACCGATTTAGCATATAGTTATGTCGATCCACGGATTAGGTTGGAGTAGTGCCATGATACAATGGACTTTTCTAATTTCTGATTTATTATTTTATATTTTATTATTATTGGTATTACTCTATTTGTTTTTGGTCTGTAGACGCGATCATTTAAAAAAAATTTGGATAGATATTTTTAGTAAGCCCTTAGCTATCATCAGTTTCACGATTGTAGCTTTGTATTTGATTATTGCCTTATTGGACTCCCTGCATTTTCTTGTTCTAAAAAATGATTTTGGTTTCAAAGCAGATCCTTATACAATGCACAGTGTTTTAGATATCAGTTTAATGCCTTTGCCTGTTGTGAAGGAAGAAACCTATGCGGCGCCCTTATCCACACATCTCTATCAGAAGGAATGGCTATTAAGCCCTACGGGAAAAGTAGAACAAGTTTTTGTTCCATTGAATTATGCACCCCAACGTATAGGATCTCAAATGGCCGATATAGGGAAGCGATTTGGCCTGGGTATGGTTTGGGGGCTGTTGTGTACTATGGTGTTATGGGGTATTTATGCGATCATTACGGGCAAACTCAATCCATTGGCATCCAGAGCGCGAAAAACTTTTTTTATAAGCCTATTGATTATTTTCACTTTAGGTGGTGGTGTTTGGGAACTGGCTCATGCTTACCATGTGATGGGCACCAATAAAATAGGGCAAGATATCTTTTACATTGCTATCAAAAGTATACGCACAGGTGTTTTAATGGGTTCCTTGACTACTTTGCTGATGTTACCTTTGGCCATCATGGCAGCTATTCCAGCTGGCTATTGGGGGGGCTGGATTGACGATATAGTACAATTTATCTATATCACTTTGAGTTCCATTCCTGCGGTATTGCTGATTGCTGCCAGCATTTTAGCCATGCAAATTTACGTGAGCGCACACCCGGATTTATTTGTTACTGGCACGCTACGTGCCGATGTTCGATTACTTACCCTATGTGCTATTCTAGGTTTAACTTCCTGGACTACTTTGTGTAGAATCATAAGAGCCGAAACCTTAAAACTACGTGAGAGCGATTTCGTATTAGCCTCTCAAGCTATGGGTAAGCGCAGCATAGGGATTATGTTGCACCATATTTTACCGAATATTTCGCATTTGATCTTGGTAACCGTCGTACTGGATTTTAGTGCTTTAGTCATGGCCGAAGCTGTTTTAACTTATATAGG
>CAMFJO010000023.1 GCA_945956945.1 uncultured Legionellales bacterium
GGCTGTCTCTCAGTGTCAAACCGTGCGCCGCAGGGATGCGGCGCCCGAGCCTACACGGATGTATTTACGGCGTGTTTGACATGAGAGCAGCCAAACCTTGAGGCAAGAACTTAATTTCTCGAGTTCGCGTCTTGAAGTATGTTGAGCATATACACTTTGAAACTGGAAATCCCTATAGTTCTCTTACAAAACCACTTCTTCCAGGTAAGTCGGTATGTCACAACGCCAGTTCAATTGCGTTTCCATTTTCTTTTTTAAAGCAGCAGCTGCTTCAGTTTCACCATGAACTAGAAACACTTTGCGCGGCGCACGCTGAAAATGCTTTAACCAGAATAGAATATCTTCATAATCTGCATGGGCTGAAGCACTATTTAAATTGGCAATCTGAGCATGAACCGTGAAGGTTTCACCGTGGATCTTGAGTTCGCGCTTGCCTGCTAACAAACTGGCACCGCGCGTTCCGCCTGCTTGATAGCCCGTCATCAGAATCGTGTTACGCGCATGGGGCGCAAGGTTTTTTAAATGGTGTAACACGCGGCCACCCGTCATCATCCCGCTTGCCGAGACGATAATTTTGGGCTCACCTGAAGCATCCAGTGCTTTGGATTCTTCGACGCTATTCACATAGGTCGCGGCTTTACAAGCCATTTGACATTGTTCCGGCGTTAAATGCGTTTCTGTGCTGGCGTATTGACGCAATAACAGGGTTGCATCCACCGCCATCGGACTGTCTAAATAGACAGGAATATCCGGTATGCGTTTTTCTTGTTTTAATTGTGCTAAATAATACAAAATACTTTGCGCACGCCCTACTGCAAAGGCTGGAATTAATATCGTACCGCCACGGTGAATGGTTTCTAAAACCACCGCGGCAATGCTGTCTTTAGGATCCGTTTTATCGTGCAAGCGATTGCCATAAGTGGATTCTAATACCAAATAATCCGTCTCAGGCATAAACTCTGGTGCTTTCATGACGGGATCTTGAAAACGACCAACATCGCCACTAAACAACAATCGTTTGCCCTCTGCCTCCACCTGCACAAAAGCAGCTCCCAATATATGTCCGGCTCGGTGCCAGGAAACATTCACACCGGGAACAATGGTATAAGATTTGGAAAAATCAACGGCTTTAAATTGTTTGAGAGATTCTTTGGCATCGGCCATGGTGTATAAAGGCAAGGCCGGATGGTGCTTGCTGTAACCATGCCGATTGGCAGAGCGAGCATCTTCTTCCTGCAGATAACCGCTATCGGGCAATAATATGGCACACAAATCACCCGTTGCAGCCGTCGCATAGATAGGGCCCTTAAAACCCTGTTTTACCAACAAAGGAATGTAGCCAGTGTGATCGATGTGTGCATGGGTTAAAACGACCGCATCAATGTCTGCTGCATTAAATGGCAATCGCGCCCAATTGCGTAAGCGTAATTCCTTGTAGCCTTGAAATAAGCCGCAATCTACCAGAATACGTTGATGATCAATCGTCAGTAAATATTTTGATCCTGTTACGGTGCCAGTTGCCCCTAAAAATCTAATTTGCATTCACTGAACTCTTTTGCTTTCTCCAGAACATAATCTCAATACGGCGATTAAAATATTCTCCTTTTGCAGTATCCTGATCCGCGATGGGTTCCTGATGATCCATACCATAGAAGTTCATTTGATCTAAAGGTTTACCATGCGCCCAGAAATACGTCATCACGGCTTGCGCTTGCATTTGCGTCAATTCCAAAGAATGCATCAAAGTACCGGTGGTATCCCCATGGGCGGAGACGTTGATAGTAACCGGACCATAGCTATTAATAAAAGAAAGGATATCTGCCAGAATAGGCAAGCCGGCATAGGTTAAATTGGCTTCATTGGGATAAAATAATTTGTCGGAAGGAATGGTGATCTCGACAATATCGCCTAATTCAATGACCCGCAAGCCTTCTGCCACCAGCCGCTTGTATTGTTCCTGTTGTTTTTCATAACCCACCCAGGTACCTAAACCCGCGCCCACGCCCGCACCAATCGCTCCACCGACTAAAGGATTCGAACCGGCAGCAGCGGCTATTCCCGCCCCCGTCACACCGCCGATCACTGCACCGCCCAAGGCACCGGTTGCAATATCACTGTTGGGACCTGCTTTGGGAGGGTAGGCACCGGCAACACTACTACTTTTTTGTGTACAAGCAACCAGACCCAGCAGGATGGCTGCGCAGAAACAGACAGCGTAAATTTGCTTTATCATAGCTTAAGTGGTCCTTTTCAACAGACTCTACTATACCAATATTGTGCTTGCAGAACTAGAGGAAATCAGGGCTTGTTAAGCAAATGCCAACAAATCCCAAACCATAAAAAAACCCTAAATGACAGGCATTTAGGGCCAAAATCTGGCCCGATTTGGGGAAACCGGGCAGGACGTAACACTCACTATGAGAATAGTTCATTATTTGAACAATAGCAAGATCTTATTTCTTGGCGATTCCAGACGGTTGAAAAACCGTCTGGACCACACTTCTAATGCGGCGCTGATGGTATCAGTGGTGTCACCTCAGTGGGGGCCGGGCCATTAATGGGTGCACTCTCTATATCGTCTGTTCTTTTATGCGGACGGAAAAATAAACAACCGGCAAAAGTGCCCATCGCTAAGACAGTTGCGCCTAGGGCCGTCAGTGGTATCGCATTTTTCGACCAGAATGTGCCACAATTTATGTCGGGTAAAATATTGGCCTCTTTTGGCGCAGCTTGACTGCTTGTCGCCTCTTCTTGAGTGACTCTGCGGGGATCTGGTGCAGACGATGATTCGGTTCTAGGATAATGCGGCGCTGAATCCATCGTATCCTGCAAACGCACCACTTCCATGGTAGTGCTATTTTCGGCATGGCCACATTCCATACCCAGCTGGCCTGTTTCTTCACTTGCAAATAATTTTTTACCCAACTCAGGACAACGCAGCTCTGGATCGTCGATCACCAATTCACTTAATTGACTCACATCGACCAGAATGCTTTCACCCTTATGTTCCGCCATCAGAACAGCTATTTTTTGCGGTGACAAAATAAATAATTCGCCGGTACTGGGCCGTGTTACTACCGGGTAATTCGAATAAAACCATTTACCCTCAGGGAATTGTCGACTCAATTCGCCGGCGGTAATCACCGCATAACCCAGATCAGATAAATTAGCCGTATCACTTTGATCCTGAATACCAATATAAGTATGGGTATCCGCATCTATTATAAAAGCTCTAGGCCGTAAATACGATCCGCTATCTTTTTCTCCAGAAGAAGACACTAGCAGGAAATTCCCTTGCTGGACAGAGGTTAATCCGATACTATCGGTATCGCTCTCACCTGTACTGCCTTCATCCAAACCGATGCTGTCTGAGTCAAAAGTTTCTATTTCTTGATCAATAACATCAATCAGATTTTCTCCTCGCGCTTTGGCATCCCCCCAATTAAAACCAGACAAGACTTGAATATTCTGCGCCTTCGGATCGGCATTGAGATCGATATTTTGTCCCTGCCGGTGATCGATATCGCGAATAATAATGACCTTACCCTCAGAAGACTCGGGTGTGGTCAAATGCGCCAATACCAGATCGCGGCGTTTCACTTGCCCATTCTCATCCACAACCACACTCAGTTTAGATTCAAGAATTTCACCTGCATTTAAGACAACGCATAAAGGATCGAAATCAACAGAATTCCCCCCTCTCTTATACTGATTAACATACAATGTGCTCGCTATCACGCCATCTTCTTGCTTTACCACCACTCCTTTTAGCAGCAAGCTAGCATCTGCTTCACCTAAGACATTGGTGTGTTCTGCATAGACCAATTCAAGCCCTGTTTTTAGGGTTTTCGCCGGAGCATAATAGGCACTTCTCTCAAATGAATAAAATGATTCGTCGGGATAAATGATGTTACTGTTGAGTATCACCGAGTTTTGAGAAGGATCCGCACCGTGATAGTAGGAGGGTTCTGCCGTATCCAGACAGATATTTTCCGAGGGGATAAGCGGGCCGCTGTTAACTACCATGTAGTCGCCGTTGGTAGCTGCACGACCTGTTACTAAAGAGCCATACGCGCCAGGCAGTCTGGCTGAAGCACTGAGAGCACAGCTGGCATTTAAGCTACTGTCTGTTAGGCAGCCCTCTGTTTTAGTGAGATCCACATATTCCATCGTAGCCCTCGTCATTGGCTGTGAATCTACTTTACCCTTGGCATGGCGATAATGTTGCGTCGTTTCCGTTTTAAGCAATGCAAGAAGACGTGCCGTCGTATCAAAACCAATACCACTCGTGTGGTGACGTAAGCCTTCTGTTGGCGTATGGGGGAAAAACACATTTTGTGCTTTGCCTTCTCGCTCCAAAGTGCTTAAAGAAACACGAGCAACACCGCCATTTCCCGTTGTAGATTTTTGCTTAGACTCTGTTTTTGCTTCTACAGGTTGTGGAAGTAAGGTCAACATCGCTAATACGGTCAAAGCTGCTGAAGGCAAAATATTGACATGTGCATGGGGTTCCGCACGTCTGTGTGCGGCTCTCTGCTTAGCTCGCGCCCGTCTTTGTTGAGCGGTTAAATCTTGGGAGGTATCTTTAGGCGTTTTCTGTTGCACACCGGGGCTAATATCAACGCCTGGATTGACAAGTGGTTTTGTTCTTTGGGGTTTATGTCGTTTATTTTCATGCTTTCCAAGAGCCTGTCTATGTTGATCAATCAGGCTTATAGGCTTTGTCATAACTATACCTCCGTTATATCCTATTTATAATACTGAATAAAATTAAAGGTTAATTATAAGGATAAAAATAGCCAAAGTCAATTCACCCATTGTTCAATAGGTGAAGTCGTCTATCACTTTCCTGAAAAGCATTGCTCTATTTTTTATAGCCGCCAGTACATAACCCCGGAATTTTCGAAAGAATTAGGGCCAAGAATACTTTTAATATCCATAATGAGTCCGCGGTAATCTAATTTACGCTTTAAAAACTCACTATCCAGTTTCAGATACTCGTCATGGGCAACTGCCAAGATGATAGCTTCCACATTCATGATTTCATCGAAGGAACTTAACTCAAAGTTAAATTCCTCTTTAACCAATTCAGGATCGGCTATAGGATCGTGAATTAATACTTCAATGCCATAGGAGCGTAATTCTTCAATCAAATCAACTACTCGAGAATTACGTATGTCAGCCGAATTCTCTTTAAAAGTAATGCCCAATACAGCAACACGGCAATGTTTAATGGACACACCGATATGAATTAAATTTTTGACAGTGTGCTCAGCGACATACTTGCCCATCAGATCGTTAATTTGGCGAGCCGCCAAGATAACATGCGGATAATAACCTACCTGCTGTGCCTTATGGATTAAATAGTAGGGATCGACACCGATGCAATGCCCGCCAACCAAACCGGAACGAAAAGGTAAAAAATTCCATTTTGTTTCCGCTGCTTTAAGCACTTCAATTGTATCAATATCTAATCTATGGAAGATAAAGGATAATTCATTCATCAAAGAAATATTAAGATCGCGTTGTGTATTTTCCACCACCTTTGCTGCCTCGGCTATTTTTATACTAGGCGCTCTATAAACACCTGCTTCTGTAACCGAACCGTATATTTTAGTCAACACATCCAATGTTTCTTCATCTTGGGCTGAAACAATTTTTACTGTATTACTCAATAGATGTTCTTTATCGCCTGGGTTAATACGCTCAGGAGAATAACCTACGCTAAAATCAACACCTGCTTTTAAAGCGGTTACTTCTTCTAATGCTGGAACACACACTTCTTCCGTAGCACCCGGATAGACAGTAGATTCATAAACCACGATATCCTTAGGTTTTAAATATTTAGCCACCAAATGAGAAGCGGAAATTAAATAGCTAAAATCTGGTTTTTTTGCACTGTCAATAGGCGTGGGCACAGTAATAATAAAAAAATTAACCTTGCTTAATCTCTTTTCCTCATTGGTTAATTCAATATCCAATGACTCTAGATCGGCTTTAGAAAATTCATTATTGTGGTCGTAGCCTTTTTTCAATTCTTCAACCCGCTTTAGGGAAGTATCATAACCGATAACATGCATTTTTCTCGCCAAGCCATTCGCTAGTGCCAGACCAACGTAACCCAATCCAATAATAGCAACCTGCCTTTTACTCATCATCTCTCCTTATTTATAATTTTTTGCCTCTTAAACGGTTCCATAAATATTGAATCGTCCCAGATACATTACTTAATACCACAAACTGTCTAAACCCCAATGGATTTAGGACTGCAAATAAAAACAAACGGAAAACATCCATCTTCCGGCGATAAATGTTAGAGGTGAGCAAATTTAATAGCATACTTGCTATCATCAGAAAAACAAAATAACCCCACGAAATTCCTAGACATAACAATACAAAATACCCATCTACGACACCCCCAAAATACTCAACTATCGCAAGCATATAGGCAATGAACTCTACTACTGGCCCAAGAATTTCAACCCATACATAAAATGGAAATGAGAAAAGCCCTACCATACCATAGCGATAAAACAAACTAAACCGCCTGTGCTTAAAGAAGCTATAGAGCAAACCACGTTGCCAGGCATTTCGTTGACGCCACAAGGCTTTAAATCGACTGGGAACCTCTGTCCAGGCAATAGCACTAGGGTTATAACAAATTTTATAGCGCCGATGATGATCGCGCATATACATGTGTAATTTTAGAGTGATTTCCGCATCGTGAGAAAAATTACCGCGATCATAACCTCCAGCAGCGATGACAGCACGAGTATCGAGCATCATGAAAGCACCTGGATAGCATAAAGCACCGCCAAACAAATTCCAACCAGAACGGCCAAATATAAAGGATGATAGATATTCATTACATTGAAACACAGTCAAACTTTGAGTAGAGACACGAGGCTCTCGCACAAATTGACCTAAAGAAAGCTCATTACCATTTAACACATAAACGGCACCACTTACCAACACACAGCCGGGAGTGGACAGATAGGTAAATAACAGGCGGGAAATAGCTTTTGGTTTTAGAACAGTATCCGCATCTACAGTCATATAGATAGGTGTCCTACAAATATTAAGACCAGCATTGACGGCATCGGCAACATGGCCATTTTCTTTATCAATGACTGTGATATTAGGATAGTCAGTCGATGTCAAATATCGCCTTACCGAGGCTGTTTCAATATGAGATTTTAACATCATCGGTATTTCATAAAGATTAAAAGTTTCAATCAAGAGTTTTAAAGTATTGTCTGTTGGGCCATCACAAGAAATAATAATCTGAACATTCTTATAATCACTCTTTAAGACACTGTATACCGCATTTAAAATTCGATGTTCTTCATTATAAGCCGGAATAATAACGGAAACCGGCAAGATCTGTTCTGCTCCCACGAGATCGGCAACATTGCCATAGGCTGTTTCTTCAAATCTTCTAATCACTATAGGAAAGGAAGCGCATAATAATATCGTGTACCCAATTGCCATTATCAAAAAATAAAGAATGATCCCATAATTGATATACATCAGCACATTTGTCATGACTTAAATCCTTTCTGCCTATAAACATGTCGAAATAGAACCTCTTTAGCCACCTCAGCCGCCAGCGTATTCTGTTTAGAAGATTGTTGTTTTAATATAGCAGCACCTCTTTCCCCAAAACGAAGTAAGGCTTCGGCACTGCGTAGACGAACCCACCATTCTGTATCGGACAAGGCTTGGGTTAAACTATCAAGGCTTTCTTCATCCAAGAGTTTTCCCAAGGCATGTGCTGCTTTAGCCCGAAACATCCAGTCCTCATCTTGCATAAAAGTCCTAAGTCGCGCAATATCTTTCGCTTTAATTAAATAATTTAATGCGGCTACGCGTAAGTCTAAAAATTCACTGCCCAAGTCTTCGTCCAGGTGCGTTAT
>CAMFJO010000024.1 GCA_945956945.1 uncultured Legionellales bacterium
AAATAGCACTGATTTTACTCATTTTTTAACAATAAACAAAATGGTAACGATTCTACCGTATTTTTTGCTATCATATATTCATCATCACCAATGAGGAGTCTAGGTTGATAAACTGGATCTATTTACTTCTGGCTGGCGTGTGTGAAATCGGCTGGCCTGTGGGTTTGAAATTGGCTATCTACAACAAATGGTGGGCGGTCTTTGCTATTGTCACTATGGCTGCCAGTGGCTTGCTGTTATTTTTAGCGCAAAAGGCTATCCCGATGGGAACAGCTTATGCCGTCTGGACAGGCATTGGCGCTGTCGGTGCTTTTGTCGTCGGCATCTTATGGTTCAAAGATCCCGCCACTGCCATGAGGATGATCTCGGTGAGCTTCATTGTGATCGGCATCATCGGTTTAAAACTGGCGGCCTGATCTAAATCTAGCCCACACAATACACTTGGCCGGTCTGTAAGCCTTCTACACTTTTGCTATAGGCCAAAGCAGCCTCTGCGGCGGATACCGGCATAAATCCTCGGAAATAAGGCCCATAATTTTCCATCGCCTCGCGAATAACTGTCGGGCTCACACCATTAATTCTCAGCCCTCTGGGCATCTCTATCGCGGCACTTTTAACAAATCCTTCCAGAGCGCCATTCACCATCGCCGCTGAACTGCCGTATTGAATGGGATCGCGATTTAAAATACCACTCGTTAAGGTAAAAGAACCGCCCTCATTCAACTGCGGAATACCCGCTAAAACCACATTGATTTGCCCCATCAATTTATCATTAAGGCCAATCGCATACTCTTCTGCCGTCATTTCTGTCAAAGCACCAAAATGCACCTTGCCCGTGGCTAAGATAACCGCATCGATTGCTTTTACTTTTTCGTACAGCGCTTTTATGGAATGGCGATCGGTGATATCCACTTGTACATCCCCGCGGCTATGCCCAGCTGTGATGATGTCATGCCTAGAACCCAATTCTTTTACAATGGCTTGGCCAATGGTGCCAGTTGCGCCGATAATGAGGATTTTCATGTGCTATTCCTTAAGTTTTGTACAGTGGTTGAACTTTAACATGAAAGTTGCTAGGATTCAAAAATAGAGCCCCTCATAAACGAATAGGAAAAACCATGGAAACCCTTTCTGAAGAAAAACACCAAAACTTAGAAGATTGCGCCTTAGGCAAAGAAACACCTTATGCATCCACTTACGATCCAAGCTGTTTGTATCCTATTCATCGCGCGGCTAAACGTCAGCAAATGGGGATCAACCCCGATGCGCTACCTTTCAAGGGCTTCGATTATTGGAATCATTACGAAGTTTCCTGGCTCAGTGAAAAAGGTAAACCCATCGTTGCTTTTGCCGAAATAGTCTATGACTGCGATTCACCTTTTATCGTAGAATCCAAATCTTTGAAACTGTATTTCAACTCCTTTAACCAGTTTCAATTTAAATCGATGAGCGACGCGGCACACGTGATTCAGAAAGATCTAGAAGCTATTTTAAAAACAAAAGTGACGATTATGTTGCACCCTTTAAGCGCTCTTGCAAACTTGGCAACGAAACCGGCTTTTGAAGGGTTCTGCCTTGACGACCTGGATATTCACTGTTCTGTTTATAATGTCGATAAAAATTTGTTACATACTGGAAACGACTGGGTCAGTGAAACACTATACACGGATTTATTCCGATCCAATTGTCTCATTACCCGTCAACCCGATTGGGGCAGCCTGCAAATTGCCTATGAAGGCCCGCAGATAAACCATGAAGATCTATTGCGTTATCTCGTTTCTTATCGCAAGGAAAATGAATTTGGCGAACCCTGTGTAGAACGCATTTTTATGGATATTCTGACACAGTGTCGGCCTAAAATCTTAACGGTATACGGCCGTTATACACGCAGAGGCGGCCTCGACATCAATGCCTATCGATCCACTGAAGCTGTAGATTTTAAGAGCTTAAACTTTAGGTTACCGCGGCAGTAAGATCCGGACCTATTGACATTTGTTCATAAAATTCGCTAAATTGGCTGAATGCCGTAGCGTACAGGACAGAAACCATGATAACCCTTGAGCGTATTATTCCCAACCGCAAAAAAGCCTTGTTTTTTGCGCAAAGGCAATTGGCCGAATTGGTCTGCGACGCTGTAAACCTAGAAGGGATCCACTATACCCTGCCGGAAATACAAACTCTACTAGATGGCATTACCGTAGGCGGACATAAGCTTAGCGATGAACGGATTGCCTTAAACCAAGCCAATGCCTGGAAATTTTTATTCGCTGCCATTGAAAACACGCAATTTAGTCTACAGGTAGAATTTGTGTGTCACTTACACGCCATTGCGGCCAAAGAAGAAGCGCTTATTGCTGGTCAATTTCGCAGTGGCCAAGTGACTATATCGGGCACTTCCTATATGCCGCCTCTTGCATCCGAATTACCGCATGCATGGCAACAGATTATTTTTGATTATGAAACCTTAAACGCGCCACAGTTATATCAAAAAGCCATCGGCTTATTTTTGGATATGGCGCGCTTACAATTTTTTTATGATGTCAACAAACGCATGGGACGTTTTATGATGAATGGTATTTTGTTATCGCGAGGTTACCCTGCCATCAATTTGCCCGCAAAACGACAGACCGAATTTAACACATTGATGCTGAATTTTTATCATAGCAACGATAAAACCGCCATGACCGCCTTCCTATTAGACTGCCTGGATCCACGCTTAATCGATATTATGGCAGAAGAATAGGATCTATCCCCCTGCAGTGGTCGTGTTTGCTGCCGCTGCAGCAACCGTTTCAGGCTTTGTCGTCGTCGCAGCAACAGTTCCCGAAGTCTTCGCCACCGCTGTCCCCGTTCCTGAATTCGCTGCAACCGCTGCAGAATTGGTAGGATTCGCTGCGGCCGCAGCGGCAGCCAGCTCTGCAGCCGCCATGATGTCCGCAAACGTTTTAGAGTTCGTTGTCGCATTAGCGGCCGTCACCAAAAGAGGCCCGGTGGCTGTGCCGATGACGGCTGGCACACCCGTTTGTATTTGCGTTAACAATTGCACCTTAGTCCAATCTACATTAGCTGTTTGATTGGCAAGCGCGTTTTGCACCGTATTACGTGCTATAGTGTCATATTGGCCTGCATATTCAGCGCGCTGCTCCAGCAAAGGAGAATGCGCCTCCAAATACAATTGCCCGTTCAAGACACCCACTTTAAGCGGCTGATTAACGACAGTCACTGGTGTGCCCAAAGGAATGGCATTGTATAAGGCTTCAATGTCTTCAGGGTACAAATGAATACAGCCAGCGCTGGTTCTACGGCCCACTGTATCAGGGCGATTGGTACCATGGATCAGGAAAGAAGTCTGTCCCATACGCATCATATAAGCACCCAAAGGATTCTCTGGGCCTGGCGGAATGGTTTCCGGTATCGTTTTACCTCTTCTGGCCATATCGGCAATCACCGAAGGTGGTACGCGCCAAACAGGATCCTGTATTTTTTCAGTAATCGGCACTTGCCCCGTGGGGGTCTGCCATCCATTCCCAATACGGCCTATGCCGATAGGATAAGTCACAACGGTATTAGAGCCTGGTGGGTAATAATACAAACGCAATTCAGCCAGGTTAATCACAATGCCTTCTCTGGGCGCATCGGGTAATATAAATTGACCCGGTACAAATAATCGAATCCCATTGTATAAACGAAGAGGAGAGACATTCGGATTAGCATCCAATATGGCATAGTAGCCTGCATCATAACGCTCGGCAAAAGTACTAATAGTATCAGTGACTTTAGCCGTCGCCACGCGATCGCTGCCGATGACATTATCGCCATTCGCGGGTAAGGGATAAACGGCTGCCTCCACAGTCGATGCCATGATGATACCCATTAAAACCAAAGCACATCCAAGCCATTTAAGCATTTTATGTCACCGTCCATTTTTGAATGAAGAAAAAAGATGATTATAGCGATCTTAAGCAAGGGATGCTATAGACGTCAGGCCTTCCTTAACCACCCGAAGAAGTACTAGCCCCGGAAGTCGCTGCTGTGGCTACCGGTTGATTTGTCACTACGCCCACCACTTGCGGCAACCCTGTTTGCTTTTTACCCAATGACTGCACTTTAGACCAATCCACTGTAACCGTTTTACCCGCTGTCGCCGTATTGACAGCACTATCCCATAAACTATTATAACGACCTGCGTATTCAGCCCTTTGTTCCCGTAGCGGTGTGTGCGCTTCAAAATACAATTGGTCATTTAACCAACCTGCTTTAAAGGGTTGATTGACGATAGTCACTTTAGTCCCCACCGGAACCACATTAAACAATTGTTCTGCATCTTCTGGATACATCCGAATACAGCCCGCGCTGGTCCTACGGCCCACCCCCGCAGGTCTATTGGTACTATGGATCAGGTAAGTGTAATTGCTAAGGCGCATCATATAACGCCCTAAAGGATTGTCGGGACCCGCAGGGATCACTTCTGGTAAAATAATGCCTCTTTTAGCCATATCGGCGGCAACGGATGGCGGCACGCGCCAATCGGGATCTTGTTTTTTCTGGATCACACTCAATTGCCCTGTCGGTGTCTGCCAGCCAATCCTGCCTATACCGATAGGATAAACCATCACCGTATTAGAATCCGGCGGATAATAATATAAACGCAGCTCAGCCAAATTAATAACGATGCCCTGTTTAGGTGCATCCGGCAATATAAATTGGTTCCTTACCACTAAGGGAGTACCACTGGATAAACGCAGGGGATCTAGCCCGGGATTAGCATCCAATACTTCATAATAACCGACGCCATTGCGCTGAGCGAAAGTGCTTAAGGTCTCCCCCATTTTGAGGCGGACAATCGAGTTACTTCCCACCACATTGTCCCCATTTGCGGGTAAATTATAGACAACTGCAAAGGCTGTTGACGCCATCATTAACCCTAATAAGCTGGCTATAACGATAGCATAGCCCAATAATTTCTTTAACATTTGCATTGTCCCCAATCCGCTCTAGCAGTACATCATATAATGTACCGCGCTATAAATCAAACTTGCGCGATCACCACAAAAGTTTCCACGCTGAGGAAGACTCAATCTCTTGAATGGGTACATTTCTATACACAGCCAATTCTTTGGCCAGATTTTGTTTATCCATGGTTTTGGCATAATGCAATAGACCGCCCTGAAATGGAGGGAAACCCATGCCAAAAATAGTACCGGCATCCACTAAATCAATACTGTTGACAATGGCCTCATCCAAACACAAAAGCGCACGACTCAACAATCCCAAGAAGAGCTGTCTTTCCAGAACAATGACTTTTTGTGGATCGGCCTTTTCTTTGCTGCGAACCGGTTTACCCTTAACATAGACATAAAATCCTTTTTGGGTTTTACGCCCCAATTCACCTTTATCTATTTTGGCTCGCAACACAGTTTGCGCGAGCGCTGCCTCTTTCCCGATTAAATGTTCACTGACAGCCAAACAGACATCGAGGCCCACTTGATCAGCGAGCTCTAAAGGCCCCATAGGCATTCCTAAACGGCGTCCAGCAGCATCAATCACTTCTATCGACTCACCGGCATTCAATGCCTTGAAGGCTTCAGCAAAATAACCGCCTACGATTTGATTGACTAAAAAGCCGGGCGCATCTTCCACCAGCAAGGGCAGTTTCTTAATTTGTTTCACAAAAGAAGCGGCATAGGCGGCAATCATTTTATCGGTGTGCTTGCCTCGCACCACTTCGACTAAAGGCATCCGCGCCACCGGATTAAAAAAATGAATTCCTACCAAACGCTGCGGCTGCGCAAGCACACTACCGATGTCAGCTAAGCCTAAACTGGAGGTATTGGTTGCCAATACGGCATCCATCCTCGCATGAGCCTCTATTTTCTTGAAGATGTCGTGTTTTAAGGCCAAATTTTCGACCGCTGCTTCCAGGATCAAATCAGCATAAGCAATACCATCGCCAGCCGCATCCGGACATAATCTATCCATTGTGGCCTGTATTAAATGGTTTTGTTTTAACAATCTTTTGGCTAATTCATAGGTTCTGGCAACCGCGCTGCCTAAGGCTTCCGCCGAAGGATCCTGTAAGGTTACCTTGATACCCTGTACTGCGCACCAGGCAGCGATGTCTCCACCCATCACCCCCGCGCCAATAATGTGAATGTGCTGAACCTTAAAATCAACTTCTTTTCCTGCGGCTTTTAATTTCTCTTGCAAAGAAAAAACATGTAGTAAGTTTCTACACGTTGTCGTTGAGAGTAATCTCCCTACCGATTCAGCCTCAACTGCAAAGGCTTTTTCTTCCACCGCACCCACATTAACCCAATTGTCAATCACGGCATAAGGCGCTGGATATTGATCTATTTTTACCTTGGCCGCTAATTTTTTCTTAAACAATGACCCTAATAAATGGCGCACAAAAGAAATCTCCATTATTTTATGCACCCAACTCATTTTTTTCACTTTAGGTTGATGCTCAATGTAATACGCTGCTGCCCTGCGCAATTCACGCAAAGGAACAACGTCATCAACCAAACCCAAATGCTTGGCCTGTTGCGCATCAACACCGCGCCCTTCCAGAACAAAATTCATCCCTGCTATTGCGCCTAACAAACGTACCGCACGGACCGAACCGCCAAAGCCCGGATGTATACCCAATTTGACTTCAGGTAGTGCTATCGTCGTATGCCTTTCATTCGTTGCAATACGATAATGGCAGGCTAAAACCAATTCCGTGCCGCCTCCTAAGCAAAAACCATGAATGGCTGCAACGACCGGGATAGATAAAGCTTCAATCTGCGAAAATAAGGTTTGTACTTGACGCATGTGACTGATAGCCGCATTCGCGTCTTCAACAGCCGCAATTTCTTTCACGTCGGCCCCGGCAATAAATCCGCTGCTTTTGCCAGAAATAAACACTACCCCACGACATTGCGTATTGGCTTTAATCGTTTCAACAATATCCGCCAATTCTTGTAACACGGCAAAACTTAGGGTATTGGCTGTTGTATGCGGTACATCTAAAGCCACCCAGAGGATATGACGATCATCTTCTTGTAAAGACCAATTTTTATAGGATTTTGTTGCAGTGTTCACTTTAAATCTACGCTCCTTTTGCATGCGATCTTAATAATATTGCGCCACCTTGACCACCCCCAACGCACAAAGAGGCGATCCCCTGTTTGGCTTTACGTGCGCGCAACACTTCCAATAAGTGTAAAGTAATGCGGGCACCACTGGCTCCTACAGGATGTCCGCAAGCAATGGCACCGCCATCTACATTCAGGCGATCGAATGACAATTGCCCCAAGGCCTTAGCCAAGCCCAATTTATCTTGGCAATAATCGTCACTCGCCAGAGCTTCTACACACGCTAATACCTGTACAGCAAAAGCTTCATTAATTTCCCAATAATCGATATCATCGAGTGTTAATTGATGGCGTGTTAATAAGGGCGCAATGGCATGCACCGGCCCCAAACCCATGCGGCTAGGATCCAAAGCCGCCCAATTATAATCGACTAATTCCCCCAAAACGGGCCATTGGTATTGTTCTACTGCTTTAGCACTGGCCAATACCACATAACAAGCACCATCACTGATCTGCGAACTGTTACCGGCGGTAACCTGACCATAACGCGTATCAAACACCGGCGCTAGTTTAGCAAGTTTCTCCACGCTACTATCCGCACGAACACCATCATCGTGATCGTAGCAATCGCCTTTGCCATCATAAATCGGTACGATCTCGCCTAAACGGTGTTCTTTTTGCGCCAGCGCTAAACGCTGATGACTCATCACGGCAAATTCATCCATCATTCGTCGTGTGATGTTAAAATCGTGCGCCAAAATTTCGGCTGTTTGCCCCATCGACAAATTGACCTGGTGATCTTT
>CAMFJO010000025.1 GCA_945956945.1 uncultured Legionellales bacterium
ATTAAATCCCTTGCCACTTCTGCATTCTCGCGCTGCAGAATACTCATTCTGCTGACAAAAGAACCGGCACTTATCAATATTTCCTGAATTCTGTGAGCGCCTAGTTGATTTAAAAAATCCAATCTTCCCTCTTTATCTGGTAAATCTTTTAAAGCTTTAAGTAAATCAGACACCGTTTTAATTTCTTCTGGATCTGCCTGGAAGATTTCATATGAAAAACCAGGCGCAGCAGACAAGTTGTCAGTAAGCACTGAGTCAGAGACATCTGCCGCTACATTATTGATATGTGGAAGTTCTTCATTATAAGCAGTCATCTTACTGGTTGACTCAGAGGAGGGCATGACAGATTCTTTTTGATGTCTCTTTTTTTGCTTTTCAAAGAATACACCCCATGAACCATATGGCTGTGACTTCGCACTACTTTTTTCTTTTTTTCTAACAATGCTTGTGGCACCATCCGTTACGAAAGGTTGATAGCTTTCATCTTTGCTAGCCTGTTTTTCACTAAGCGCAAAGGGATATATAATATCCAGCGAGCCTGCGCTACCCTGTGAACTAGATAATATCTCCATACAGTAGGAATATATCTGACTTTCTGATACACTTTCACCTTCTTTACTTTCTTTTATGCGCATGACCATCTCGTAGGCTGCTTTCCAATGACTATCCAGAAGGTATTGCTGTAAATTAGGCAAACCTAACTCTCTTCCAAAACATAGTAGCAAAGAATTTAAAACAAAGGGTGAACGGCAGCTATCGCTAAAATTAGCTGGGTTAAAATAATCTTCTCTTGGCATATCTGCAACATTATCTAACAACAATTCCCAAAGGCTCATAGAATCTCTCTGTAGAATCTTATCTATGGGAGTTTGATAGTATTTACTATCGACTAACAAGTTTAATATGTCTCTAGCAGATAGAATTTCGCCGTTATCCAGGGTTAGATCCAACATACCCTTGTCAATTGCCAATAAAATTATATGAAATATCAATCGATGCGAGTAAGAACCGTGTAATAAAACTCGAGAGATTTGTTTATGTTCAGTGAATAGATGACCCTCTGCTACCAATTGATTTGCTTGCGACCCATCGACAAATCCTATAAATTTTGGTGCAGCTCCTGATGGATTGAGACCGTGTCGGTTTTCTTGTTCCAGTAGCAGCTCATCTAATAATCGTCCTTTTTGCCTGGGACAATATTTTTGTGGTGGCGGTCCTGGGATATAGTGACCTCTGCCGATTAATAGATATTCTGGCAAATCATCCCGGTCAAAACCAATTTGATGGTCTTTTAGGGCTTGCCCCATCTTATCATCAAGGGATTTCAGCAATGAAGCAACTTTATAAGGATTTGAAATGATTTCTATTAGCTGATTAAAGACTTTAACCACGTCTTTAGAGGATAGGCTAGTATGCCTTGTTTCTAATAATTCACTTTTTAATTCACTCAAAACCAAGCTTTGGGGCGGTTCAATAGCAATCTCACGTTCAGGAAAAGTTGCTATATTTTGCTCTTGTTTTACAGCTTCACTGGCACACTCCGCTAATGTACTGGGAATAATGTCACGGGAAGCGCTAAGGGGTTTAAGTCTCTTAACAGTGATCACTTTTTCTTGCATAAACAATAACCTGCATAATAATATGATACAATGGAAACAATTGTACCATTTATTTACCAAATGAATATTAAGAAAATCTTAAGTGATTTTAATCACACCGCTACTGGCGCTTTAATCCCCGGATGGCAAACATAATCCTGAATAACAATATCTTCATACTTATAATCATCAATAGAATCCGGGCGCCGTGCTAAAAGCAATTTGGGCAATGGATAGGGTGTACGTGACAATTGTAATTGCACCTGCTCTAGGTGATTTTGATAAATATGACAATCTCCTCCTGTCCAAATGAATTCTCCCACCTCTAAATCGCATTGCGCCGCCATTAAATGTGTTAGTAGCGCATAAGAAGCAATATTAAAAGGTACGCCTAAAAAAGCATCCGCAGAACGTTGGTATAAACAACAAGACAAGCGATTATCCGCCACATAAAACTGAAACAGAATATGGCATGGTTGTAAGCGCATATAGGGCAGATCACCAACATTCCAGGCATTCACAATCAAACGCCTAGAATAGGGATCCTTTTTAATATTATCCATCACACTGGCAATTTGATCGATAACGCGGCCATCATTTGCTTGCCAAGCGCGCCACTGTTTGCCATACACAGGGCCTAAATCCCCATTTTCATCAGCCCACTCATCCCAAATGCTGACCTGATTGTCATGCAAATATTGAATATTGGTTTCACCTTTTAGAAACCAGAATAATTCATGAATGATACTGCGTAAATGTAACTTTTTAGTCGTTACCAATGGAAAACCTTCATTTAAATCAAAGCGCATTTGATAAGAAAACGTGCTTAATGTGCCGACGCCGGTGCGATCCGAACGCGGTGTACCCTGTTTTAAAATGTGTTGTAAGAAATCTAAATATTGTTTCATAACATTGACCCTTGTTTTTTCGATCGATGCGCACCAATCCATAAAATAATACCTAAAATAACCATCGGCAATGATAATAGTTGCCCCATAGTCAGCCAATTAAAGGCGATAAACCCTAACTGCACATCTGGCATACGGAAGAACTCACAGAAAATACGCGCAACGCCATAACCTATTAAAAATAAGGCGGATACCGCCATGCGAGGTGGTTTGCGGCTAGAATACCACCATAGTAAACAAAATAAAGCGACGCCTTCCAATAAAAACTCATACAATTGCGAAGGATGACGAATAAAAGGTCCGCCGCTAGGAAAAATCATTCCCCAGGGTACATTGGTCACCCTGCCCCATAATTCACCATTGATAAAATTACCCAGACGCCCGAAAGCCAAACCGATAGGAACGACAGGTGCTATAAAATCCATCACGGCCATAAACGATTTGTGGTATTTTCTGCAAAATAAAAAGCACGCCGCTAATACCCCTAAAAAGCCGCCATGAAAAGACATCCCACCTTGCCATATTTTGATAATGCTAAGTGGTGCTTGCCAAATAACCGCTGTATCGTAGAATAAAATATAACCCAAACGACCGCCGATGACCACGCCAAGCGCCGCATAAAAAATAAGATCAGATACCTCTTCTTTAGAAAATCCATAATCCTTATCACGACTACGGCGATGCAGCAACCACCATCCCAATAAAATACCGATTAAATACATCAGACCATACCAACGTATTGCTAAGGGGCCTAAATGCAGCGCAATGGGATCGATTTGTGGGTATTGTACCATGGTGTTATCCTTGCCAAGTTGTCAACAACGCTGTGCCAGCATTGTAAATCATATCGCTGCCAATCAAAAATAACAATGCTGAAAAGATACGGCGAATCACTTTCACTTCTAAGCGCATTGCCAAATGAACGCCAACAGGAACCAAAGCAATACAAGGCAATAATAACCCCAATAAAGCGGGAAAATAAACATAGCCCATACTATCTTTAGGCATAAGAGCATTATTGGGAATAAATAGCATCAACATGATGACTCCTGTTAATGCGACAGGGAAAGTGCATACAGAGGACGTTGCAATGGCTTGACGCAAAGGCAAATTACATCGATTCAAATACGGTACTAATAAACTTCCTCCAGAGACACCCAATAAAATACATAAGACACCGATCAGCGTGCTCACCGCATTTAATTGCAATCCGGTGGGTAACACACGGCTCTCAATTTGTTCTTTTGGGAAAGCCATACGCCAAGAAACCACCCATACAAAAATACCAAAAATAACCTGCAGGGCTTGACTCGGAATATGTTTTGCAATAATCGTTCCCAACCAGGCGCCAATCACCAGCCCAATCAACATTTTACGCACAATAGACCATTGCACATTGCCATAGCGATGATGGTTCCATCCCGATACCAATGCCGAGCACACCACTAACCCCAGAGAGGTCGCCACTGCCACGTGCATGAGCAATGGTGCAGGCACACCCACATGGGGCAATTGCCATACCAGAAATGGAACAATCAAAATACCGCCACCCAATCCCAATAAGCCGGCAACCACCCCCACCAATGCGCCCGCAGCAATATAAATAATAATAAGGTTCAGCATTATACCGCTGCTCCCATCATATGCAATAAAGCGCCCACCCCATAAGCTAATGCCGCGGCCACCGAGCCTACCGCTAAAGTGAGCAAAGCGGATTTATACATTGGTTCTATAGACACCAAGCTTTTCATCGCCCCTACCCCCAGAAAAACCACACCCACTAACACCGTTGACCAAAAAAATGGGTTAGAAAATCCTAATACAAAGGGTATTAAGGGGCATAAACCACACAACATAAACGATAAAAAGGTTGCCCAAGCGGATTGCCATGGCGAACGCAATATGGGGCTCAAACCATATTCTTCCTGCATCATTGTCTGTACCCACAGATCTTCATCTGCCGTAATTAATTCTACGGTTTTTTCCAGTGCTTCCCCCGAGAATCCCTTTTTACTATAGATTTGCCGCACTTCCTCGGCTTCACCGGTAGGAATACGTTTAACTTGCTGACGTTCATACCGTTCATAATAGTCATATTCTTCTCTTTCTGAACGTGTTCCCAAATAGTTTGCGGCTGCCATAGAAAAACCGTCCGCAATCACATTGGCAAGCCCCAAAATAAGAATCACACTCGTTGCCAAATGGGCGCCTTTAACGCCCGACACAATCGCAAAAGTGGTGACAGCGCCGTCAATACCACCATAGATCCAATCGCGCAAATAATTGCGTTTTGGATCGATAGACAAACGCTGTAGAATATCCTCTGCCTGATGGCCGTGTTCTATATTTTTCTTCATCATTATTTTCCTGATAACTGCTCACACTATTTTTCGCTTTACCGTACTCCTAGACGGATAGGTAGTTACTTTTCCTGATTATTTTCCTGCTCTAATGAGAGCACCCAGACCTACTTCATCCAATAATTTTTCAACCTCGACACGAATGAGAGAGGCGCTGTTTAAAACTAAAACGCGTGCTACCAACTCTTTGGCGCGATTGTAAGGAATCGTACGAATAATCCATTTGATACGCAACAAAATACCCGCATTCATACTCAATTGATCAAAACCCAAACCCAACAATAATACAGCCGCCACCGCATCGCTCGCAATTTCACCACATAAACTAATCGGTTTATGACACGCATGCGCTTTTTCTACTGCATATTGTAAAGTACGCAAAATGGCAGGGTGTAAAATATCAAAACGGCCGCAAACACGTGCATTATTTCTGTCAACGGCCAAAATATACTGCGTTAAATCATTAGAACCCACTGAAAAAAAATCAACCCGTTTGGCCAAAGCTTCCATTTGGAAAATAGCAGCGGGCACTTCCAGCATGACGCCTATTTTAGGCATCGCAATTTTAAATCCCTGTTGGGTCACATCCTGATAAGCACGGTCTAACAATTGCAAAGCCTCGTCGACTTCTTCCACACTTGTTACCATCGGAAACATAATCTTTAAATTAGATAGGTTCTCGCTGGCACTCAAAAGAGCACGCAATTGCATTAAAAAAATATCGGGATGATCCAGCGTAAAACGAATACCGCGCCACCCTAAAAAAGGATTATCTTCTTGTATGGGTAAATAAGGCAAAGGTTTATCGCCGCCAATATCTAATGTGCGCATCACCACCGGCCGCGGTGCGAAAGCTTGCAACAATTTTCTATAAAGCTCGCGTTGCTCTGTTTCTGTTGGAAATTTAGGCTTGTTCATAAAAGACATTTCGGTTCTAAATAAGCCGATACCCGCCGTGGCTGTATTTAAAGACAAAGCCACATCGCGCGCTAGCCCCGCATTTAATAACAATTGAACTTCTTTACCATCTGAAGTTATAGTAGGCAGCTCGCATAGCTTTTGTAATTCTCTATCCAGTTCTTCTTCTTCCTTGACCCATCGCTTATAGTTTTGCAATAGTTTGGGAGAAGGATCAATATACAAACAGCCGTGGTAACCATCCAGAACAACGGATTTACCTTCTAATGCAGTCACTGCTAAACCCGCTGCGCTCATAATGGTGGGGATATTTAAAGCCCGCGCAAGAATCGCCACATGTGAATTACCAGAACCACTATAAGAGACAACCCCACATAATAAACCTTCGGGAACATCCGCCAAATCGGCCGCAGTCAGTTTTTCTCCGACTAAAATTGTTTTTGCGGGATACTGTAGCGGTTGTGCGGTTCGTTCCTGTAAATGCACCAAGATGCGCTGACCTAAAGCCAATATATCTTCGGCGCGTTCTTTCAAATAATGATCTTCCATCATTGAAAATTGCAGCATATGCTTTTTAATCACATTCCGCAAAGCTCCTTCTGCCCATTGTCCATCGTGGATCTCATTGTAAATATCTGTTTTCAATTCAGGGCTATTTAATACTTGCAAATAGGCAGAAAAGAGAACCTGCTCTTCTCTCGGCAAGATAGGTTCCACACGTTGTTGTAATTGTATGATATCCTCACGTGCCAAATTCAATGCATCATCAAACCTTTTTAATTCTTCTGCTATTGCCGTGATCTGACGATCGGGAACAGCATCCAAATCAGCGGGAGGATAAACCACAATAGCTTCCCCGATCGCCACTCCAGCTACCGCGGGGATCCCTTGCAAACAAGTTTCTTCTACCGGCTTTACCGCTGTCTTAAAAACAAAACCCATATCTTTGGCATGCACCACCGTTCCGGCCAATTGTGCTGCTAAAGTCACTAGGAAAGCTTCCTCATCTTCAGTAAAAATGCGATGATTGGCTTCTTCCACCGCAATTACGCCTAATACTTGGCGGTGATACACAATAGGCACACCCAAAAAAGCGAGTTTCTCATCAGCAGTATCACCGGTTAAATTGAGATGCGCTACCGGGGCCACGCGTTGTGATACCAACCCCAATAAACCATCATCTAATGCCAAGGATTGTGAAGGGACAGGTAATAGTTCATTGTTATCAAATGCCATCAATACGTATTGTTTTTGCTTAGGATCCACCAAATAAATTCTACATAAGTGCACTTGCATCGCTTCGCGTACGCAACGCGCCACAATGTTTAAAGCACTCACTAAATCCCCTGCCAGATCGATTTCTTGAGCGATACGCCTTAATACGCTTAACATGTTTTATTATCCAACACAAAAGGGGCAAATTCTTTTAAGGCTTTAATATAAACGCCCTTTTTGAAAGCAATAACATGTTTTATAGGGTACCAATAAGATACCCAACGCCACCCATCAAACTCGGGCTTATGACCTGGCATATCCAAACAAATATGGGTTTCATCTGTTAATAATTTAAGCAGAAACCACTTCTGCTTTTGGCCGATACAAAGTGGCCGGGAATGGTAACGAATTAAATCTTGTGGTAAGCGATAGTAGAGCCAGCGTTCGGTCGTAGCAATAATTTCTACGTCATGGGGCTTCAAACCCACTTCTTCATCCAATTCTCTAAACAGCGTTTCTTCCGGCGTTTCGCCAGGATGCATCCCACCTTGAGGAAATTGCCAGGCTTCCTGCCCACGCCTTTTGGCCCACAACAGTTTTTTATCAGCATTGACGATGATAATGCCGACATTAGAACGAAAACCGCGTCTATCAATGATAGCCATGTTGATATTTCATATTTTATAGTAGATATGTCCATCCTACTGCAAACAGGAGGTTAAACACAAGATGTACTCTTCGTCTTTCAATCTGCAACTTTGCTGCATGCTTGCCTCGTTGCTCATGTACTTAGGTGTACACTCCGCTGCTCAGCTTCGCCTGCGTCGCGTTGCAAATTGAAATACTTTGAGCACATATCTAT
>CAMFJO010000026.1 GCA_945956945.1 uncultured Legionellales bacterium
AGATTCCTCTACGTCTCGTGGGCTCGGAGATGTGTATAAGAGACAGTTATTGGACAGCAAACGTATCGATTTAATTTTCATGGTCTTTAATATTTGTGCAGCCACTTTATAGTTGCGTAAATCATCCGGAAAATTGAGTTGATTATTGGCTTCAAAAGTGTCGCAGCCCTTTTCTTGCAGCAGATAAGCATCTAGTTTATTATACAATCCTATACCGCGCCCTTCTTGTCGCAAATAGATTAAAATACCGCCTTGTTCGCTAAAATGCTGTATAGATTCCCACAGTTGATCACCGCAATCACAACGTTCTGACTTAAACACATCACCAGTTAAGCATTCGGAATGGATGCGCACTAAAGGATTATCTTCACGACTCGCCTCCTTAAAGGAAAGAGCAATATGTTCTTTGTGATCGCACAGGCCATCAAAACTGTAAAAATGACATTCTCCACTGGCTAAAGGGATCCGGACTTTGGTCCTAATTTTAGGGTGAGACAAGCGTAAAGTTTGATGGGTTTTTCTTTTAACATAGACCATGATTTTTCTCCTGAAATCGAATTAAACTCAACTAGTGTGCTCATCACACTAGACCTATTCAGGGGATAAAGAAAAACTATATTGACGCCTCTTTAGAGGCTACTATTTTAATATCAGCGCCGCAAAATTCTATCGTTTTAAATTTTAATGCCAGCGATTCACTTAAAGCTAAAGCTTTATCGATATAAAAAGCGCTTTGTCCTTGTTGACCTAATATTTTGCCAGAAAGGTAAATGATCCATTCATCCACCAAATTAGATTGTAACATCTGACCGGAAAATCGTCCGCCAGCTTCAATAAGAATAGAATTAATTTGTCTTTGTGCTAAATCTTCCAAAATAGCAGGAATCGATAAATAACCTTCATTATCAGCAGCAATCGGCATTATCTCCAGATCTTCCCTGTCTTCAAGCACTCTTTCATGATGGGTGTAGATTAAAGTTTTACCTTCTTGTTGAAAAATAATTTCATTAAAACCTATTTTCAATGTCCTATCTAATAGTACCCTTAAAGGTTGTTTAAATTTAGGCTGGCATTCTACAGAGATATCTTCTGGCAATTCACGCACCGTTAAACGCGCATTATCGGCCATCACCGTGGTAGCTGTGCTCATAATCGCTGCGTGACGGGCCCGCAAAGCTTGAACATCCAGCCTGGCACAACTTCCCGTAATCCATTGGCTTTTGCCGCTAAAGTCACTCAATTTGCCGTCTAAGGTCATACCTAATTTTAAGCTAACCCAGGGCTTACCGTATATAATCCGTTTGATAAAATCCCTATTGAGATCCCTTGCTTCGGCTTCTAGTACCCCCATCTTCACTTCAATACCGTGATTTTGCAGATAAAGAATCCCTTGTCCATTTACTTTAGGATTAGGATCGTGCATAGCCACAACGACTCTGCTAATCCCTGCTTTAACCAAAGCTTCACAGCAAGGCGGCGTATGCCCATAGTGAGCGCACGGTTCCAAACTGACATAACAGGTTGCACCTTGGGCGGCCCCCGCCGCTGCCTGCAAAGCGTGTATTTCTGCATGGGCTTCTCCGGTACACTGATGCCAACCACTGCCAACTATCCGGTCATTTTTGACAATAACAGCACCGACACAGGGATTGGGTCTGGCGGTATATCGCCCTTGCCGTGCAAGCGTTAAAGCTTGTTGCATCCACATTCGATCTTTTTCATTATTATCCATATCCACATCCTGGCAAAACAAATAAACATAAAAATATAATATATAAAATAATTAGTTATGTCAACAGACCCTAAGAATAAATAGACATTTTCTTCGAAGTGGTGAAGCGTAGTGGAATATTGTTATACTGTCTTTTCATCTCCATAAGCTCCATTATGGTATAGAGTGTAATAACGTGGGCTTTTTATAAATTGTGTTTAATTTAATCAAGTTGTTCTGGCATTATTTTAAAAAACACACACCCTCTAAAGGGGTGCTATTCTTCACTGCATTGCTCTTAGCCATTATCGCCCAAGCGGCCAATCCTAGCTTTAGCTTTCAGGTTTCTGGTATCGACGGGACTATCTTAGAAAACGTGCAAAAAAGTGTAGAAAGTTTACCGAGGCGGTTACCTGACAATGCCAGTGCGGCAGACATAGCCGCCGTATTCGATCAGGTAAATGACACAGTTAAAAAAGCCCTCGCCCCTTATGGCTATTTTAACCCAACGATTGCAAGCAAAAAACGCCTGCTTAAAAAAAATGAATGGGCTATTACCATCCAAATACAACCAGGACCGCAAACCCGCATTAACAGTGTACATGTTGCAGTCATAGGTGAGGGTGAAAAAGAAACAACCTTACAAAAAGCGGTAGCGGATTTCCCCTTAAAAGCAGGGATGCCTTTAAATACAGATTTGTATGAACAAAGCAAAAAGAAGTTTTTAGCACTGGCCAATACCGCTGGTTATATGTCCCCCACTTTTACCCATCATGAAATTAGAGTGAACAAAGCAACCCAGCTTGCTGATATAGATCTCGTGTTTGACACTGGCCCACAATATTATTTTGGCGGTGTCCATTTTAATCAAAGTTATTATCAAGATAGTTTTTTACAACGCTTTCCCCAATTTAAAGAAGGGGAAGCTTATTCTCCTGCGGCCGTATTAAAACTTCAAGAAAGCTTAACGGGCACTCCTTATTTTAGCACCATTAATGTGGATCCGAGACAAACACCCGATAGTACCGATATTCCTATTTGGGTTGACTTAACACCCAGTAAAGCCCAGGCTTATAATCTGGGTGTGGGTTATGGTACAGATACCGGGCCACGTTTAACAGCATCCTGGGAACAACGTCATGTAACGGATACAGGGCAATATCTTAAAACTTTCTTACAATTATCTACGATACAAAGTACCTTTGACGCACGTTACATTATCCCCGGTAAAGATCCAGTCAATGAACAATATTATGTGGGGGTCAGTTACCAGCAACAATCTCCTCCCAATAATAGCAATGGCCAAACCCAAAAATTATCCGTTGGTAAACAACAATTATGGGACACCTGGATCTTAAGTTCTAGTTTAAGCTTACAACACGATCGCTACAGTTTAGCCGGGAGTCCCTACAATGAAACATCGATGTTATTACCCAGTCTCACTTTATATAAAACCAGTTATGACGATATTATTTTACCCCGCAATGGGTACAGCGCTAATATAACGATGCGCGGTGCGAGCAAGCCCACGTATTCGGATACCAATTTTGCCCAAATTGAATTTGCTCCCAAATTTATCATCAGCCCATTTGAGTTTAGCCGTATCATATTAAGGGGCGATTTTGGTTACACCGCAGTCAAAGATCCTGAAGATATTCCCTTGTCTTTACAATTTTTTGCGGGGGGCAGCGATAGTATTCGGGGTTATGACTATGAAGAATTGGGCCCTGGGCGCTATTTATTTGTGGGCAGTGCTGAATATCAGCAGCATGTTTACAAACAATGGTGGGGAACAGCTTTCATCGATGCGGGTAATGCGGTGAACAGCTTAAAAGATCCGGCAAGCAATGTCGTTGGTCCAGACGAACCTCGGGTTAATTTGTCCGACTTATTAAAACGCAGTGTGGGGATAGGTATCATGTATGCCTCTCCTGTAGGTCCTATTGAACTGACCGTTGCCAAACCCCTTTCAGACGGTAATAAAGGGCTTTCCGTTCAATTCATCATGGGGGGAAATATTTAATGAAGTTCGCATTCAGTTTGTTAAGAGCCTTACGCGTCGTCTTGATGTTATTGCTTTTAGGCTTAACTTTATTGCTGTATATCCTGTTAGAAACCCCTTATGGCTTAAGGCTCATCAATACTTTTTTACCCTTGTTTCTCCCCTCCTTTATGAGTTTGCAGATAGATTCACCGCGAGGCGCTTTATTGGATGTACTCTATGCCGATAAGGTCATTTACAGAGACGATACGGTAGATGTGGAAGTTAAAAATGCCCGGCTACGTTTAGATGCCGTCAAATTATTTTCGGGTGAAATTAAAATAGATGCGATAGCAGCAGATGATGTCAGCGTCATTATTCTCGATAGTGGTACTCCCAGTACATTAACCCGCGAAAAGCTATTGCATAATTTAACGCTGCCTTTTTCATTGAGGGTCACTTCGGCCAATATAAAGCATTTAGTGGTAGAAGAATCTAATGATAAGCCCTGGGTAGATTTGCAGAACGCTGAATTATCGGCATTGATGAATGGTGAGCCACATTTTACTTTACGCACACAATGGCGCGAAGGAACCCTTAATCTTATCCCTGATTTTCCCCTACATAGCATAGATGGGCAGTTCAGTATCGATGGAAAGTTACCCCATTATCGGGTTTCTTTTAATTCGCAATTACAACATGGCGAGGAAGAAAGCAAAGGCCTTCGCCTTATCGGTTATGGAGATTTTTCCGGGTTAAAACTGAACAAAGTTAAAATACAGCAAGTCAATGATGTGGTAAAAGCCCCTATGCAAATCACTTGGCTTCCTTCTTTTCAATGGACTATTCCCAAACTAACTGGAAAAGTCCACGACTACCCTGTTACAGGGCACATCGCTATACGTAAAGATGGTACGCATTGGAAAATTGACGACAGCGAAATTAAAATACACGATGCTTCTGTGCAAGTGATAGGAGAATATCAGCAAGAATCTCAATTCTTATTTAAATTAAATATCCCACACATGCAAACTTTATTTACGGGTGCCAAAGGACACCTCTTCGCCGAAGGAACCTGGAGTGGTACTGCCGACAAGCCACAAATCCGCGCCACCCTAGATGCCGCCGATATTAACATTCAAAATTCTGTCACTTTAAAACGCTTGCAAGGCGATCTGCAGGCAAGATCTCTCTACCCTATTACCGCTGACACCTATTGGACACAATTTCAGGTAACAGCCAATGCTGTTGCCGAACAGATTAATATGAATGGCCCGGGTGTAGAAGATGCCAATCTCCATTTTGAAGGGGCATTAGATGGCCTACATACGGCAAATTTAAAAAGTGACATTAAAAATTTACACTTAAATGAGCTCTCTATAGACTCATTGAGGATCGATGCAACTAATAAAAATGCAACGCAAAAAGCCAATATAGTATTACATTGGGGCGAAAAACAATTAAGCACGGCTCTCAGTGGACACTACCAAGATGGAACCTGGCAAGGCTCTCTCGAAAATTTACAAACTAATTTTAACATCCGTTTGCAAAAGAAGAATGACATTTTAATAACCGGTGATAAATTACAGATCAGTACGACCTGTTTTAATTTGAACCAATCTAATCTGTGTGCTAATTTAGCTTGGCAAAAAAATAAAAGTCTTAACGCGAAAGTAGTGGGGAAAAATATTCCTATTAGTACGATCAGTCAGTTTTTACTGCCTCAACAAAAAATGACAGGGACTTTATCGCTGGATGCGACTATTGCAGGCGACGGCCATTATATTCAAAGCGGCAATTTAAATTTAGCTTTATCTAAAGGTGAATTAATCAATGATAACGGCGATACGCCTCTTCGCTTTCCCTTTCAGGCAAGTCAGATAACGGTGGCTTTATCACCTAAAGGTTTATCGGCCGAAGGTAATTTAAATATGTTAGATCAACCGCCTATTCGCTGGCAGATCGTGGCACCGCAGTTACAACTCAACAATCCAGAATGGTCTAATACACCTATCAACGGTTATTTACAATTTAATACACGTCAACTAGAACTCCTCGCTAAGCTCGACCCCCAGCTCAAGAATATCAAGGGCCTATTGTCTGCCGATCTAAAAATAAATGGTACTTTAGCTAAACCACAGTTATTGGGTAGCCTACAGTTTAAAGAAGGTCAGTTAGATATACCTTCCTTAGGTTTGCATTTAACACCGATACAATTTAGTGCTGTCGCCCAAAATAATAAAATTATTTATACAGGTTTAGTCAATACCAACCCAGGATTATTAAATATTCAAGGCTACACCGATCTGGATGTCAATAAGCGCAAAACCCAGATACAAATTACGGGTAATAATATTACCGTCATGAATACTTCTGAGTATAAAGTCACTGCTAGCCCGCAATTACAATTAACCTGGTTGGATGGTATTCTGGATGTAGAAGGCCAAATCATTGTCCCCAAAGCACAGTTAAGTCCTATTGATTTAGGAGATACCGTGACCTTATCTAATGATGTTGTGTTCGTCAATGGCAAAGAGAAAAAACAAAAAACCAATTTACCCATCCGTACCCACGTCAAAATTGTTTTAGGCGATGCGATCATCCTTAAAGCTAAAGGATTAACCGCACGTCTCACAGGGGCAGTTGATATCAAAGAAAGCGAAAACAGTGCTCAAACCATTGGTGTAGGGCAAATTAATATGATCGACGGTCGCTTTAAAGGACACGGGCAAGACTTAACGATACGCACTGGTCGTGCTATTTTCACAGGCAGTAGCGTCACTAACCCCGGTCTTTATGTGGAAGCGGTACGCACTGTTAGCACTTATGTGACTGCAGGCAGCGGCACGGGCGCTTCTGGGCAAAATGGCGGACAAGTTTTAGGGGCATTACAAAGCGATGTCTTAGTCGGCGCACGGATTACCGGTACAGTAGACACACCCCAGATCACTTTCTTCTCTGAACCCGCCGGCTTAACACAATCACAAATTCTATCCTACTTGGTATTAGGAAAAGGCCAATCCTCTGGTTCTAGTTTTGATACCACTTTATTGCTCAAAGCAGTATCCTTCCTGGATATTGGTGGCAGTGAAACAGCAGCCACCAAAAATACCTTACAAAAAGATTTGGGTTTAGATGAAGTGGGCGTACAATCGCAGCAAGAATACAGCGCCGAAAGTCAATCCTTAGTCAATAATACCTCTTTGGTATTGGGCAAAGCCTTATCGCCTAAATTGTTTGTAGATTACAGTATAGGACTGATTGAACCCATTAATATTTTACACATACGCTATCGGTTATCGGATCATTTTACGCTGCGTTCTGAATCCAATGTGAATGCTCAGGGTATTGACGTGTTCTATAGTATTGAAAGATAAAAAGCGCATATTTGACTCAGCACTCACTTCGTTTGCGCATCGCGCTTTGGGCGCACTACGTGCGTCAAAAACGTTCGCCGCGCTTTTCGCTCACATTTTTTGACTCACCTTGCGTGCAATTTTGGACTTTTTACAGAGTACCGAACGTACTTGAAGATGGGAAATTAGAATTTTAACCAACGCGCTAAAACGAAAGAACTTCCGAGCCGCGAACGGAAGGGAGCGGTTAAGTAGCGCGTATTTGTTCGGATATATTCCGCTCCTTAACGGTCGCGGCTTGGTTAATTTGCGTAGGGATTTCGCATTTCCAAGGGCATTAGATTATAGTTCTGTGAAGATCCTACTCATCCTGGGGATCGACGACGAAAATACCGGGGGCATTGCGCAGGTATTCTTTGTAATCCATGCCATAACCAAATATATAACGATCTTCGACTCTCAGCCCATAAAAATCTGCTTTATCCAAGCCGCCGGGCTCGCGTTTGTGTTCTTTGTCTACCAACACCGCTGTTAATACTTTATCTGCGCCTTGCTGTTGACAATATTCCACAATAGCGGCTATGGTCAAACCACTATCCAATATATCATCGACGATGAGAACCGTTCTACCTTTGATATTAAAGCTGGGGCTTGCCTTCCATTCTAAATTACCGCCCTTGGTTTCACCTCTATAACGTGTTGCATGCACATAGTGTAATTCCAGAGGAAAATCCAAACGCAATAATAGACTGCCCATCGGCACTAACCCACCTA
>CAMFJO010000027.1 GCA_945956945.1 uncultured Legionellales bacterium
CTGGGCTATCTGTACTGTAGAGATTAAAAGAAGAAGAGGGCAGTGTTGTAATCAACGATTGAGCGTAGCTGCCATTAGGCAGTAATCCTTTCCTTCCACTAGCGCCTAAGTCAACCAAACTATTGGAAAAACCCGGTGTACGCACAATCAAACCCAGCGCGATAGGGGCGGAACTGGAACTGGTACTGGTACCTCTGAGAGTACCGCCGCTTAAGGCGATATGGTTCGCGTTCAGATAGTATTGTGCCTGACTGACAGCAGCATTGGTAAGACAGGAATAATAAGCGGGTTGATTAAGTGTGCATTGTACGAGAGCGGTAGGGGTCTGAATGGGACAAGTATTATCCGTGATACCACTATCAGAGAGAGTGCCATCTGCTTGAGTGATGCCCGGTAGAGGGGAACATTGAAATTCTGAAATCGCTGTTACGGCGGGAGTACCGCTGCTGGCAAAGGTAGGGGTGCGCGCTGTTCCATAAGGTAAGTAATGATTTTGGATCAAAGTACTTAATTGAATGTTATTCAGATCGGTTGGATTGGTTATAGCATAATCTTGCTGATAATTTTGTTCTACATCAAACCAGTAGGAGAATTCTGTCGCAGTTTTATCTAATTGCCAGGATTGGGTGTTCATTTTTGTCAAGGACATTTTGTAACTTAAATAAAGACCCAGGCTGCCAAGGATTAACATCAAGAACAATAAGGCATAGCCTCTGTGCTGGTTTTTGCGCTTTAAAAGACGAGTCTTATTGTATTTTTTCATCGGCTATAATTCCAGTTTTTTAAAGCGTTGATGGGCAAGCACACAATATCCCCCACTCCCGCAGAAACATTCGACATTTTGTCGGCGCTGATATAAGCCGAAAAATTGGCTTGCAAATAACCATTAAGTCCAGTACCTATATATCTGAAATCGTTTATACTGTGTCCTCCTGCAGGTTGCATCTTAACGCCTGCAGCTAACACCATCATGGTTCTCACGGTACCGACGGGACAGGTTGGCGCTGCGCTGGTAATGGTGGCGCCCACACTGCCTGCACCTCGCATGATGGCAAAAATATTTTGTGCCACAATACTGCCTTTAGATTGGGCATTAATGTCAATTAAACCATAAGGTTTGGGTTGGGCAGCCGTGTAACTAATGCAGTTTTTAAATGGATTGGTAGCACTTCCGGTATTACAGATACCTTGTAATTGCTTACTATCTGCTGACAGTAATATCCCTGGAGGAGGTATTTGTTTTTGTATTTTAAATCCCGAGAAAGTGGTGATATACGACGTAACCGTAGCACCGCTTTGGTAGGAACTGGGCAGTTGTGCCACTAAATGTGCGGCAACAACGGTATTAGGCGTTGCGATGGCAAGCGCAAAATAATGGGCGTTTGCGGCCGAGGTAATCTGATAGAGTGTGCAACCGGATGCCTTTTTCCACACAGAGCAAGAGGCATCTCTACTCAATAGCGAACTCAATGCGGGTATTGTAGTAGGCCATTCTTGGTACATTTTATAGTAAGTGATGGCTGCTCTGTTGATGGCGTTGATTTGTAAAGCGGCTGTTCTGATTTGATTGCGCTCCTGTGCTTTTTGCGCCATGGAGATGAATAGTGAACCCAAAACCGCCATTATGGTTAAACTTAATAATATTTCTAGCAAAGTATAGCCGCGGTTCTGTCGCATTACCAATTTACTCCATTGCCAGATGCGCCAGAAAAATTGGAAAGATCCCATTTGTTAGGATCCCCCGCGGGAGCGCAGACAGTAAAATAAATAATTTGCATATAACGAAATCTTTTCGCACCGATAGAATATTTTTTTGTATTAGAAGAATTTTGTGCTTGCACAAGCCATTGATGATTTACATCGTCTCTGGTTGTTTTAAGGGAAATTCCAGGGAAATAGTTGCCGACACCGGGAGCCAGATTATTATCATTGATATTCTTTGCATCTCTATTGTCCTCATATCTTGTTGTGATATTGGAAGGATAAACAAATAACACGGGAGTAGTATTGTTATTACACGTAGTGGGCATGGTGATAGTGGATTTTACAGATACCTGGTTAGCAGTTTGATCGCAGGTGGTGGATGAATAGGTATTATCGCACATCACCAATAAGCCCATGCTTTGAATTAAACCATCATTAGCATAGGTTAAATTAGTGACTTGTTGTGGCCACAATGAAGGTCTGGGTACGATAGCGGTAACCGTAGTGCTGGTGTTGGCATTAGAACACGATGCCCCTGTTTTTAATTGGCTGACTGCACAAAGGCTAGAAAAAGGTAATTTTTGGCGCACTTCTTCTGCTATTTTTGCATTGGGTAGAGTCAGACTTACCCCCCAAAAGTTGCCGCCTCTGTTTTGGCCCACCGCTAAAATGCCAGGGGCATTGGTATCATATTGCCCTGAACCATTATTGGGAAATATCACATAAGGTATAGCGTTTTTACAAGTAGTGCTGGTGGTGTCTGAGGGCCAAGGGGAGCATAAAGCCGCTGCAGGCAGATAAGCTTTTGTGCTGAGGTCATTGAGCGTTTGCGGCCAATAACTGGCATTGGGTGCGTTGATCAGCGATGCGGCGCGGCTTTCCTGATAATAGTTTCTCGCGGCCAGAACAATTTGATTCATTTGCGCGACTGTTTTATTTACCAATTGCTCATGTCTAGATTGCAATTGTTGGGGTACAAGATAAAGCAGAATCATGCTGGCGACAATCAGTGACAGTAGTATTTCAACTAGCGTCAACCCATTTAAGGCACGCTTAAACGGCATGGTACGATCCCCTGAAAATAGTGTACAGAACATAACATGTGCCAAAACGCACTGTCAATGCGGATTGATTATCTTAATCTTAAGATACGATATAAAAATTTTTAATACCCGGTAGAAGGACGCTCCGAGAGAGTTTTGTGTAAATTATATACAATTACCAGTGATTCTTCACACCGTATCTCTCGTCTAATCACTCAAGATCACCGCTTGAACTCTAGACAAGCCAAAGGACTATGGTACAATAAGCCATCGTGCAAAGGCAATTTTGTTTAAAAAATGTGCAATTTGCGTTCTCTGGATCAATGCGATCTAGAAGTGGTATACTCCCGTCATTGGCGATATGGCCATTAATGGGATTGTAATGTTAATTATTATGAGGAATCTATTAGAATGAGTACTGTAGAAGATCGCGTGAAGAATATTATTGCCCAACAGTTGGGTGTGGATCCTAAAGATGTCAAACCAGATTCTTCCTTTATTGATGACTTAGGCGCCGATTCTTTGGATACCGTTGAATTGGTAATGGCTCTGGAAGAAGAATTCAATGCAGAAATTCCTGATTCCGATGCAGAACAGTTAACCACCGTCCAAAAAACCATTGATTATATCAAAGCACATTCTAAAGACGCTTAATAGTGATTATTTGCCCCCATCTAAATGTACGAGAAAGCCCAGATTTGGATGTAGATTGTACGTAATTTTGGGGGAAAGCGGCGTTTTCCAACGCATAGATGGCATTTTTCACGGCAAATGACGTGCAAGATGCGCTAAATATGGGCTTTAGCAGTAGGGGTAAGTTACCATGCGTAGAGTAGTGGTCACCGGTATGGGTATGTTGACCCCATTGGGGTTGAACGTCAAAGACACCTGGGCAGGTATTTTAGCAGGCCGTAGCGGCGCTAGAACCATCGATTTTTTTGATGTGTCACAATACACCACCCAGTTTAGTGCCTCCGTACGTGATTTTGATCCAGAGGTTTACTTAAATAGCAAAGAAGCGCGTAAAGTCGACACTTTTGTGCAATTTGCAGTGGCTGCTGGTGTGCAAGCTATGGAAGATGCTGGTTTGGAAGTGACGGATGCCAATCGAGATCGTATCGGTGTGGCTATCGGTTCCGGTATAGGCGGCTTACCTTCCATAGAAAAAAACCATGCAGCCATACTGAACAATGGCCCTAGACGTATTTCACCCTTTTTTATTCCTGGTACCATCATCAATATGGCCGCAGGTTACCTGTCTATTTTAAAAGGTTTACGGGGTCCTAATGTGTCTATTGTAACGGCCTGTACGACAAGCGCACACAATATAGGCCAAGCGATGCGCATGATTGCTTATGGTGATGCCGATGTCATGCTAGCCGGCGGTGCTGAAATGGCAACCTGCCCTTTGGGCTTAGGTGGTTTTGCGGCCATGCGGGCCTTATCCACACGCAATGATGCGCCTGAAAAAGCGAGTCGGCCCTGGGATAAAGATCGCGATGGTTTTGTATTGGGTGATGGTGCGGGTGTACTGGTTTTAGAAGAATACGAATCGGCTAAAAAACGTGGCGCTAGAATTTATGCTGAATTAGCGGGTTTTGGAATGAGCAGTGATGCGTATCATGTTAGCGCACCCGATCCGGATGCCAATGGTTTTGTGCGTTGTATGCAAAATGCTTTGAATGACGCTAAATTATCAGTGGATGCCATAGACTATATCAATGCGCATGGTACTTCTACGCCGAAGGGTGATGAGATTGAAGCTTCTTCTATTAAAAAATTATTTGGAGAACACGCTTATAAATTGGCGGTCAGTTCCACCAAATCCATGACAGGGCACTTATTAGGTGCAGCCGGCGCGGTGGAAGCAATTTTTTCTATTTTAGCGCTACAAGATCAGGTAATGCCGCCGACGATTAACCTGGATAATCCTGATGAAGGCTGTGATTTAAACTTTGTCCCCCATACGCCACAAAAACGCGCGCTTAAAGCAGTGTTGTCCAACTCGTTTGGTTTTGGTGGTACTAACGGAACTTTAATCTTTACTGCCTTAAAATCTTAGTTAGGGGGTTGTACCCTATGGATTGTAATCTGCATACGCTCAAGGGGCTAAGATTAGTTCATCATAATACTTTGTCTCTGTGGGCGGGCGAAGTGACCTCATTTTTTACAGCGGTGGCCTATCCTTGGAAAGGTAATTCCTATTATGCCATTTAAGTTATTCTGCAAACGCCATGGGGTTATGCTCGCGGTGGTATTATTGTTTGTGGTTGTCTCAGGACGTCTTCTTTATTTTACCTACGGTCCCCTGATCAGCGGGAATACCCCTTTTTATTATTCATTAAGTCCAGGACAAACAACTTATGATGTGGCCGTCGCTTTGGAGTCACACGGTTATTTGCACCATCGTCGTTATTTTTTATGGTTAGCGCGTTTGACGGGCTATAACCATAAATTGAAGGTAGGTTATTATTCTTTTCAACCCGGTGACTCGGCGTGGCGCATTTTGCATAAGATTGCTTATGGGCAGGCGGATAAACACAGTATTACCTTGGTGGATGGATGGTCTTTAAATCAAGTATTACAGGTCGTGGTGAGTGACCCCCGTTTAGAACATTCCCCCATCGTATTATCCCCCCAAGCCTTGTGTCACGCTTTAGGTTTGCCAGCTAATGCATCTTTAGAAGGCATGTTTTGGCCGGATACTTATGCTATTTATCCAGGGTATTCGGATTTATTGTTATTGCAGCGCGCGCACCGATTAATGGAAAATAATTTACAGATATTATGGGCAGGGCGTGCGCCTAATTTACCTTACCGTTCTGCCTACGATGCTTTGATTATGGCCTCCCTGCTGCAAAAGGAAACGGCGTCAACTATAGAACGGCATTTAATGGCAGGTGTGTTGATTAACCGATTGAACTTAGGGATGCGTTTGCAAGTGGATCCTACGGTCATTTATGCGCTTAGAAGCAATTATGACGGTCATTTGACACGTGATGATTTAAAAGTAGATAGTCCGTATAATACTTATCGGTACAAAGGATTACCGCCAACGCCCATTGCATTGCCTGGATTGGATGCATTGATGGCTGCATTGCATCCAAGTATCACGAATTATCTTTATTTTGTCGCCAGAGGTGATGGTTTGCATACTTTCTCGTCTACATTGACGGAACAAAATGCTGCAGTGACACAATATTTAAAGAATAAGCAATGAGGGGTTGTAATGACTCTTCTATCTGCCCGTGCCGTAAAAGCACAGATGGGGCGTAGTTATGGGGAATTTAGAGGGCATCATGGCAAAATTTATTACCATAGAGGGTGGCGAGGGTGCCGGTAAAAGCACCGTTATCAAAACCATACAAGCACATCTGCAAAAAAAAGGTATTGCACATATCATTACGCGAGAGCCTGGAGGAACTGTATTAGCCGAAAAAATTCGTTCCTTGCTGTTAGATCAAGGTGATGAAATACTATTACCTGAAAGCGAATTATTGTTATTTTTTGCTGGCCGTTACCAACATATTCAGCATGTTATCAAACCTGCCTTAAAAGAAGGATTGTGGGTGATTAGCGATCGCTTTGTGGATGCCAGTTTTGCTTATCAAGGTGCAGGCCGTGGTATAGAAGAGGCAAGAATTGAATATTTAAAAGAGTGGTTAATAGGTGATTTATGTCCGGATCACACCTTATTGTTGGATGCGCCCCCTTATATTGGCTTGGATCGCATTAAGGCGCGTGGCGCTTTAGATCGTATAGAGATGGAAAAAATAGATTTTTTTAACCGGGTACGAGAATATTATTTACAGTTGGCGGATAAAGAGCCGGCACGCTTTCATATTATTGATACACGGCTTTGCCTGGAAGATGTGGAAGAAAATGTGCAATTGTGGTTACGGCATTTGGAATAGAGCTATAGCGATCGCATTTAGGATGGCAGTATTTTAGTTTCTTGTACGCGGGGTCCTGTCACCGTGATGTACCCCGTCGTGCTCATGCTTGCGCGCGCCGGGGCCCCCATCACGTGCCACCCCGCTTCACGAACTACGCTTTAGTTGGAGATATTCATTGTTAAACTTAGGTATCTCTAGGTGCGTTTGATATACTCTGGTTTAGGTGGATATTAAGGATGACGATGAAAAATTTATGGATTTTTACCAGTGCCTGGCTGGTGGCTATAGGGTTATTAATTCTACTCAGTGTACCTATTCCGGAAGGAACTTTTGTATCGCACTTACCTGGGGGACGTTTATTGCTTTGGCCTTTGGCAAGTATTCTATTGGGTATGGTTAGTTGGGGCCTAAATTTCATCAATGATACCATCACTTTTAGAAAAAAAAGTTTTATTTTCCTTGTGTTTTTCAATGTATTTTCTTCATTTATGAGTGTTCTTCTTTTCTTGTTTTTGATTCGTGCGGCTACAACGATGCTCTTTGGCTTTTCTAGCTTATCACAAGTTTACTCCAGCATGCTCGCCACTTTTTTAAAGCTGCACTTTTGGGCCCTGATGTTGTATATCTTGGTAGTCCAGGGGATCTTTAATTTTATAGAACAAATGGCGAATATGATAGGGCCTAGGATCTTATTGCATATTATTCTGGGGCATTATCGTCAACCTAAAACAGAAGAGCGTATCTTCATGTTTTTGGATCTACAAGGATCAACAACCGTGGCTGAACGTTTGGGTCATGAACAATTTTGTCGACTCATTCAAGATTGTTTCGCCGATCTGACACAAAGCGCATTGGCACACGAAGTTGAAATTTATCAATACGTAGGAGACGAAGCCATTTTAACCTGGAATAAGGCAAAAGGATTTAAAGAAGCCAATTGTCTCAGGGTATTTTATGATTTTAACGATACTTTGGCTAAACGATCCAGTTATCTGTCTCTTATACACATCTCCGAGCCCACGAGACGTAGAGGAATCTCGT
>CAMFJO010000028.1 GCA_945956945.1 uncultured Legionellales bacterium
AGGTAAATGAGCATTTTTCGCCAGCGTTTTGCGCGCAAGATGCGCCAAATATGCGCTTTCCCACCAAAGAGCTTGAGATATTAACGTTTAGAGAATTGGCAACGTTTACGAGCCTTACGCAGACCCACTTTCTTACGTTCTACACAACGCGCATCCCGGGTTAAATGACCGCCTTGACGCAATTTTTGTCTAAAGGTCAAAACAACGCCTTCACTCTCTTCACTGGTGATCTTGATGGTACCGCCCTTGGATTTACCGCCTTCTTCATCGTAATCGATTAAAGCACGGGCTAAACCCAAACGTACGGCGCCGGCTTGGCCGCTAATACCGCCACCTTTGACCGTCACCATAATATCAAAACGTTCTTGCATGCCGACTTCGTTGATGGGTCTGGCAATGATCATACGGGCTGTTTCTCTTGGGAAATAATCAGCTAATTCACGGCCATTGATGGTGAATTTGCCGTCACCTTTTCTCAAAAACACACGGGCAACGCTTTCTTTACGTCGGCCTGTACCATAAAAATACTTCTTGCTTGCTGCTGCCATAGGTTTAATCCGTCTCTATAATTAATTCTTTGGGTTGTTGGGCCGTATGGTGGTGGGTTGCACCCGCATACACTTTTAACTTGCGAAACATGGCACGCCCTAATGGGTTATTGGGCAACATGCCTTTGACCGCTTTTTCCAGAACACGCTCAGGCGCTTTGTCTAATAATTTACCAAGAGCAATCTCTTTGATACCGCCAGGATAACCTGTATGCCAATGATAACGCTTATCGGTCATTTTACGACCTGTAACGCTCACTTTTTCGGCATTCAGGACAATAATGTAATCGCCTGTATCCACATGTGGGGTATAGGTTGGTTTATGCTTGCCGCGCAATCTTAAGGCGATTTGGCTCGCTAAACGCCCCAAGGTTTTATTGGTGGCATCGACCACATACCAATTGCGTTCAACCGTTTCGGCCTTGGCACTAAATGTTTTCATGATGACTTTTCCTAAAATCTAAGCTTTTTGCTCATTATATATACAATTTATCGCTTTCTTTTCTCGCCATACCCACATTGAGCGCAAAGGGGTAGACTAAAGACCCGCTATTCTACAAAAGATAGCGGGAAGATACAAGGGGGGTCAGGGGATTTTATTGGGTTTAAATCCCCCTTCAATTTTTATAGGCTTTAAGCCGCTGGACTGGGTCCTTGCGGTGCTTTATCGGCATTATCTTGACTCGAGGGTACCAAAGAAGCGCCAACGACTGTCAGACTAAACGCTCTGGAGAAGGCAGAGCCGATACTACCAAACAAACTAAAAATGTTTTGCGAATCCGCTGTGGTTTTTTGAGGAACAGCCGTTGCTGCTTCTGGAGATGTCAGTACTACCGCCGCATCGGATTTAGACGTAGATTTTTTTTCTGGCTTGATTGAAGCAGCTAGATACTCTATCTTTTTGATAACAATGGGAACCATACTGTAAAGAGCGCTAAATACATTGGCTAGTCCCAGCATGGCATCCACTATTCCATACCATCCAGCTTTTTCTTCTTTCGAAGGAGAAGAATCTGGCACCAAACTATTGGCTGGAACAAGTTTTCCGCTTTCATTATCGTGTTCTAGCTCAGGTTCTGGTTCAAGTTCTGACTCAGGTTCTGGTTCAGGTTCTGGCTTAGGTTCTGGCCTAGGAAAAAATTTTCTACTTTTGTTCTCTAACTCAGAAGTAAGTTCGCTATCTTCGTTCGCTAAATAATAAAGGAGCGAAACCCAGGTCGTATTTAAAAACTTATTTTTCCCATCATCCTGAAATTTTTTATCATCAAAAACCACGTCTTCCTTGTTAGGATCAAAAGGCGGGTAATATGTCTCTATATAACGCTCCCAAAGTACGAAATCTTCATTAAATCTTTTACAATAAATCAGGAATAGGTATAAATCATCGATATTATCAAGACCAAAAAACACCATCGCTTTATGTTTATCTACGCAACCATTCACTAATATGGCGGTTGTTATCTCTTTTTGGAATTCAGGCAGAAATTCATCCAACCCTTTTTCTTTCCCTTTTTCTTTTAATCTCTCAATAGATGGGCTAGATTTAAGCTGACTGGTTAGATGCTTAAAAACCCGATCCACCAATGCAAAGGCTTGTTGTTCTGAAATGGCCATTTTTTCTCTCCTTCGTTACATTTTAAGAATAATCCTGCTTAACTTAAATAATACCGTTTAAAGCTTAAGGAAATATTAACAGTATACGATCGAGCGGATATTTTTGCAAGTAGTGACGAGATAAGTTATTGATTTAGCTTTAAAAAGATACACTACCCTAATCAGGAAAAGGCTGTATTGAGAGTAATACAAGAGCAGATTTGGTTTTTACTAAATATTGTCTTACTCTATTTATTTTTAACTAAAGTCTTTAGGGGTTAAGCCATAGGATTAAATTAAAGACTCGCTATTCAAGAATAACAGGAAGATACAAGCAGCAAAGGAAGGTCTTTGCTAGCAGGCAAAAACCTTCTCAGTTAAAGGCCAAATGTGGGCGGTTTTATCTCATCACTAGGCGCCACCACGTTAGGCCCCAAATTTCTACTAGCCGCTTCTATAGTAAGCGCATTCATAAGCATTTTACCCGCCGCACCGATGATAGCAAACAGACCATATCTATTTTGTGAATCGGCTGTGGTTTTAGTTTCATCTGCGATTTGCAGGGACGCAGACTCCATTTGAGCAGCAACCTGTTTTTCTTCCTGTGGTTTTTTTACAGAGGAAACAGAAGAGGAAAGTGATAAAGCACTTATTTTTTTAACCACAGCTGAAATCATCACTTGCGCCATAATAAAGCTAGCTAATTCTAAAGCAGCATCTACTATTTCAAACCATGCACGCTGAAATTCATTTGTGGATGGCTCTTCTGATGGTGAATTCAGATTAGCTTTCTCTCCTATTTTTTCCTGTGCCTGCAATGATTCGGGTATGACTTCAGGCTTGTCCGCTAAGTGGGCTGCTTTTTCTATCTTCTCCTGGAGTGGTAAAGTTTCGGCTATCACAGCAGATTTATTCTCTGATTCCGCTGCTTCCCCTATTTTTTCCTGCGACGGTAAAGGCTCAGCTATCGCCTCAGATTTATTCTCTGATTCTGCGGCTTCTTGCTTTGCCTGCAAAGAAGGCCAAAATAACTCAGCTCTTGCCAAATCGCTATAATGATAACCATCATCCGCCCAATGCCCATTTGAACCATTACTACTGCGAGTAGCACGCCACTGAATACGGCCTCGTTTTGGTTCGCCATTTTCATCTGTCAATTCTGAAACAGCTATTTCATATCGACTATATAATTCGGGGTCTGTTTTGGTGCGTAATTCTATTACAATAGGTGAATCATCTTGATCATTTTGGCGAAAAAACTTTACAGTATAGTCAAGAGTCACGGAACTACCATCTTCTTGACCCGTTAATCTTTTATGATCGCCAAACAATTGTTGTTGTATTGTGCGAGCAGCTCCCGCTGCTTGTTCTCTAGTAAGGCGAAGGTTCTGCATAAGAAGTATACGGCCTTTATCCGATGTCTCTTGTAGAGTACGCCGAGAAGTTTCGTCTGCAGCATACAAGACTTGTAGCTCAGATTCTAATGCTTTTCTTTCCGCATCATCTTTTCGACTATAATTCATTCCTAATGTATATAATCGCGCCTCAATAACCGCTTTTCTCTTCACATTGGGGGCGACTTGACGTGTTTCATCGCCATAAGTCTGACCGCCGCGAAAAAAATCCTCTCCTAATCTTGCAAAATTGGCAACATCATCCTCGCCATCTACAAAATCTGGTTCTACAATCCAATATCCCTCTTCATCAAAATCAAAATGGTATCCTTTCTTATTTCTCTCTATAAACAATCGCTGTTGTTCTAAAGTGATTTCGTTTTGATAGACTTCTATATCATGACAAGCTTCATCAATCACTTCCAATGCTTGTCTAAGTTCTTCATCACTACAACCTATATAGCGATTATCTTTATTTGCCATCCGATCCAATCGTTCAGGAAGACCACCTATGCTCGGGTCCGTAAAATTGAACATTTCTTCTTCTATTTGTGCTGTACGAGCTTCTATTTCTCTTATGCGCGATCGCATTAGCCTAGATTCAACCGAACCGATAATGATACCTTTTTCTAATCGACTTCTTTTTATTTTGTCCAATTCCTCACAAAGCGCTTCATATTCAGAACGAAGAGAATCAAGCTTGGCAGAAAGTCTATTATATTTTTGAGCCTCTATTACCTTATCTCTTTCAGCATATATGGCAATAAGACTGGTCTGTTCAGTAGAACAATCCACATCCCAAGTCCCGCGTAATTTAACCGCAGCTTGTCGCGGATTACCTATTTCATCTGTTAAAGCTGAAACAGTCAATTCAAATTCACTGTACAAGGCCGGTTTTGTTTTAGTATGCAATTTCATAATGATCTTGCCATTTTCCCGAGAAAACTCTACTGCTGAGACTGCATGTCCTTGCCCTGTCAGCCGTTTATGATAGTTATAAAGCTCTTCATTGACTGAAAGTACAAGTCCTTGTTGTTGCGACGAGGTAAACTCAAGATGAGCAGGAACTGAGATAGCTCCATCAGTTAAAGCTTTTCGGCGAATCCAGTTACCGCGATCATCAAACTCAAAGACATAACCGCTAGCGCCTTCCTTAGCATTAGCAAATGCCTGCTGTTCCTCTAAAGTAATTTCTTTAACTGTGGTTTTATCTATGGCCATGATGTGCCTCCTTTCCTTTTTATTCAGTATCATTCTTCCTGCTATAATCTTACTATAGCAAGCATTTCTTAAGGAAACCTTAAAAGAAGTGCACTATCATAGATTTATAGGATGTTTTTATGAGAATTTAAAGAGTTGCCAACCAATTTTTCCAACCGATTGGATATTAACTGCTGTGTGAGTCTTAATGCTACTCATCCGAATAAGGGACAATCATAAACATTTTATAATTGTCCCTTCTTGAAAAGTAAATCTACTGCTGCGTCTTCACAATCAAATTATTGTGCACCACTTTAACGCCTTCTACTTTACTTGCCACTTCACCGGCGCGTCTCACCTGATCAGCATTGCTCACAAAGCCACTTAACTGGACAGCACCTTTAAAGGTTTCAACACTAATGCTACCGCTCGGTATATCTTTCGCCCCGAGTAATGCCGTCTTCACCTTGGTGGTAATGGTGCTATCGTCGATGTATTCACCCGTACTTTCACGCGTGGGTGTCGCATGACAAGCGACTAAACTTAAAAATAATACCAATATAGCCAAAAGAGAATAGTTCTTTCTATAAGTGGTTTTCATTTGGGTTACTCCTCTATCCAGTATTGTGATTAGTAAGTGTACTGCATTTTTGAGCAGTGGGGAAGAGTATCCCTACTGAGAAGCCATTCTCGTGTCTAAAGCTTTTCTTATAGTGCCACCAATAAAAATAAAACCCTTTGAATTGTCCTAAAGATGTGCTACCATCCGCGAGTTTGTATAATTTAATAAGCGAGGTTACCATGGCATCTGTCGATCCTACTCTATCACCCCCTCATAGCCCAAACTCCAGCAGCAGTTCAAACTATAGTTTCTTTACACCCAATTCGTCGCCACGAAATAACATTCGCGATATTATTCTGCAAATTCTGGTTGCCCTCATAGAACCCAATATGTTTAGAGATCCCATGGGATTAGCTCATGACGGCATAAAACAAAGACGTATTGCGGCAGCCATTGAGGACTTCCGCGTTGGAAGTGCAGGTAGCACTTTGATTGAAGCAAACCATATACCAGGCCATGTCAAAGGGGTTACACCCGGCAGTGCTAATTACTTGCAACTTCCGGCTAATCTACTATTTTATCAATATGTAAAACCACTTTGTACAGATAAGAATGGTAACCTCGTCAATGGTTATGTAGGGAATTATTTCTGCCTCGACCGAGAGGCAACACCTGATAATCTCGGTATATACCATCAAGTAGTCAATCCCGCTACCGATGAAAGGATTCCGCGACAACACATCTGTATTCGCCTTAAAAAAACACCGCCCTTAACTATCCATTCACAAGCCAAAGAAATTATAGATAATTTTTCCATACCGGGTGAAGAACACTTGGTACATGGCGGTGCTGAACAATTTTTTATCGGTATTAGACTGGATGAGATGAAAGATTATTTAGAAATAGTCATACCTCACCCTATTTCTTCTCAAGAAAAAGATGCCATCCTTGCGATTTCCAAAAGGGCAGGTATCCCTTATACAGAAGTCGATGAACCAACATTTGAAGCGATGCAAGCCTTAAGCCACCAATTGGCCAAACAACTCACCGAAGAACTGCCCGCACCTCAAACCCTAAGTGAAACCTTATCTCTGGTATTAAAAGCCGTACAGCTCGATCGCTGTCCACAAGCAATACAGTTGCTTGACGCCAGGAATACTGCTGATGACTCTCAGACAGAAAGAATTCTAGTGGCATTATTAAAAAGTTGTTTGTATGCGACTGTCGGCAATATAGAGGAAAGTCAAAAAGAACATCACATTTATCTTCATCGTAAAATTACTAATGACGATAATCTTCTGATCCATCTTTACGGAAAATTAATATTAGAAAGAACTAACCCCGTTCTCGTGGAAGCAATATTAACACTCCGGGAATTGTTAAATCGACTTGACTCAGCTAATAAAACAAATCCAGAAGAAACATCGCGCTTAAAAATATTGATCCTGCTTGAGTTAAGTAAAAAATTTAATTATTTACACACATCGACCACCCCTTATCTAGTAGCTAAAAAGGAATTTAACGGTGATCTTGATAATCACGCAATATTAACACCCGATAAAGCAACCGCATCAAAAAGGGCTCTAAAATATATAGAAATGGCCTTCGCTTTAGATCCCCATACAAATTTACATCTTCAACAGCTGATTCATTTACACAGCCAAAGCGCTTATGCTAAATATCGATTAGGCAACTACACGGGAGCATTAAATGATCTCATCGCCAGTGAGGAATTGCTACAAGTATTAATTGACAGCGTACAAGATGTTTATTGGCGTTCAGCTAAAGATGAGTTAAAATTGTTGCATCTCTCTATCAAATTGCGTTTATATCTCATTTTAGCAAAGATGAAAAAAGAAGATTATCCACCACAATACCAATCTACCTCGCCCCAACAAGAATTAATTGCGCTGGTTGACAAATTTAAGCAATTTGATCGTATGTTGATAACTCTGATGGTGGAAAAATTGCTGGCAATGGACAGTTCCGACTACCACATTACTGGCTGGATCGATCACGGGTCATTACAGTTTGCTGGGGCTGATCTGATCAAAGAAATACGCGATGTAGTTAAAATAGATTTAGTTTCGATTAATAAGGCATTAACAGGAAAAAGTTCCAATGTCGAGAAGTTGGATATTCCTTTTCTAGGATTACCCCATCCTTGTGGAATAAGCGATGATCAATGCAAAGAACTTTTGGGCGCCTTAAGAACCAATACCAGTTTGAAATCCTTAGCATTCAGAAAGTTTGCCTATAGACAGGGTAATATGGTATTGGACACGACGGATCGTCTGACAGATTTGTTAATGACCTTGCATGAAGCGCAACTTCAAGG
>CAMFJO010000029.1 GCA_945956945.1 uncultured Legionellales bacterium
CACTTATTTTCATAATATTAGAAAAATAAATGGGTAGATACAGAAAAAATGAAAAAATGCTGGATACCGCAGCGGTAAGCAAAAAAGCCTTCATTATTTGCAAACGCGAGCTTTTAAGCAATTTTAAAAATGGTTTTTTATGCAATTGATTCATCTTCCACATTTCTATAAATATGGGGGTTTCAACCAATTTTTTACGAATATAATAACTGATGATTCCTAAAAAAAATCCGAGAATAAAAGGTATTCTCCAGCCCCAGGCCATCATTTGTTCTTGATTTAAGAGGCTGGTTAACGATAAACCCACTATTCCTCCCAATCCATTGCCAAAATTGATACACATAAAGAGTAAGCCGATGAAAAGACCGCGTCTTTTAGCTGCTACGTGTTCAAAAGTAAAGAGTGCCGCGCCTGGAATTTCACCACCGACTGAAAAACCTTGTACCAGTCTGAGAATAATTAAAGTAACCGGCGCCATGATTCCTATGGATTGATAGTCCGGTAAACATCCAATACATAAAGTGGCTATAGCCATAATAAAAACGGCTAAAGAAAATGCGGATTTTCGGCCAAATTTATCCCCTAAATGCCCAAACACAATTCCCCCTACGGGTCTGGCCAAATAACCTAATGCAAAAACGGCAAAAGTATTCATAATGCCTATTAAAGGATCGGTGTTATAGAAAAAATGCTGGCTAATATAAGGGGCAAATAAGGCATAAATAGCAAAATCATAATACTCCAAAGCGCCGCCTAGAGCTGTCAATCCTACCGTTTTCAATTCTGTTCTAGTCAATGGTGAATTTATCCTGTGCTGTTCATCTGGGTTTTCGTTTTACATAAACCATCAATATGCCCTCCTGTATATTCAGGGACACGTTAAATCTACAGGGGAGAATTTATTGAGTATACAATATATTAAATAGGTACACCAATGATATGTTGTCACTCTTCACTCCTCTATTTATATAGCAATGGCTATCACCAAGTGGATAATTTATGCCAAGCCATAATCCACTGCCGCACGTGCCAATAAACGTGTCGTGTCGACAATCGGTGTTTTAAGTGATGCGCCTAAAGCATGGGGGATAGAATTATTGGTAAAAACACAAGGCAATTCTGTGCACCCCAAAATCACAGCGTCTACATTCAGTGAATCGATTTTTTGAGCAAGGCTGTCGCTCATGGCAAGCGTATTTTGGTTGGCAATGATGCTATAAATCAAAGTATCCACTTCATTTCTGAATGCGTTTTCTGGAATAATGGGCGTAATCCCTTTTTCTTCTAAAGGCTTCGCATACAAACCGCCTTGCATCGTTTGCAAAGTTCCTAAGACTAAAACACGTTTATAGTGGTGTGTAATGCAAGTCTGAACAGTGACATTGACAATGCTTAGTATGGGTAATGGCGAATCTTGTTGTATTTGTTCAAAAGCATAATGCGGCGTGTTGGAGGGGATAATGATAAGATCAGCGAGATGGCTCAAACGTTTAATACGGTTAATAATAAGATCGCTCATGGCTTGCCAGTTAGAACGGGCAACCAACTCTTTATAATAAGAAAAACTAAGCGTATCGACTATAAAGGGTGGGTGGGTGAAGCCATCGCGCGATTGCTGCATGCCATATCGCGCGATTTCTTCCTGGCAAATCACACTCCCGGGAACGGTGATGGTGATAATGCCAATGGTTTTCATCCTGGTTATTCCCTGACAAGTTCTATACGATCCACCTTTTGAAAACCGCGTGGCAATTTACTGCCGCGTTTGGCACGTTCACTGACATAATGTTTTAAATCAGCCATTTTAAGCACGATATGGCGTTTACCAGAATAAATTTTCAAACTGTCTTTAGCGCCCAATATGAGGGTGTCGATGACTTTTTCTTCACCTTTAATAAAGCGGCTCTTCGGAATGTTGATCATTTTATTGCCTTTACCTTTCGGTAGTTGTGGCAAGGTATTAACTGGGAACATCAATAGATAACCTTCTAAAGTCACAACGACGATGTAATCTTTTTGAATATCGGTAATTAATCGCGGTGCTAGTGCTTCACTGTGTTCCGGTACTTTTAGCAAGGCTTTACCGGCACGATTTTTAGTGTACAATTCTGCTAAGGTGGTGACAAAACCATAGCCTGCGCTTGATGCAATTAAGCAAGGTGCATCGCTGTTACCCATTAGCAAACCGACGAAGTTTGCGCCACTTGGGGCATTTAATTTTCCAGTTAATGGTTCACCCTGTCCGCGTGCAGAGGGCAGCGTATGTGCGGCCAAAGCATAAGAACGTCCCGTAGAATCGAGGAATAAGACATTTTCAGTGCTTCGTCCCAAGGCGCTTGCTTTAAAGCTATCACCGGCTTTATAACTTAATCCGCTGACGTCAAATTCATGTCCTTTAGCTTGGCGGATCCAGCCTTTTTCCGATAAAATGACCGTGACAGGTTCGCTCGCAATCAGTTCTTCCTGCTTCAAGGCCACTGCTTCTTGTCGGGTTACTAAAGGAGAACGTCGTTTATCACCGTATTTTTCTTTATCCGCCAATAGCTCTTCTTTAATCAAATTATTTAATTTTTTAGGCGAAGCTAGAATTGCTTCGATGCGTTTTTTCTCAGCCGCTAATTCTTCTTGTTCGCCTTTTATTTTAAATTCTTCTAATTTGGCCAGATGGCGTAATTTTAAATCTAGAATTGCATTCGCTTGCAGTTCACTTAAACCGAAACGACGCATCAATTCTGTTTTAGGGTCATCGTGCTGGCGAATAATAGCAATGACTTCGTCGATATTTAAATAGGCAATTAATAAACCGTCTAAAATATGCAAGCGCGCGATAATGGTTTCCAGTGCATTCTGTAGACGCCGTGTCACCGTGCTGCGCCTGAAACTAAGCCATTCGCTTAAAATCATCAAGAGATTTTTAACTTGCGGTTTGCCATCGATGCCGATCATGTTAAAATTAACACGATAATTTTTTTGCAGCTCGGTGGTGGTAAACAGATGATCCATCAAGGGTTCAATATCAATGCGGTTGGAGCGAGGTTCTATTACCAAACGGATTGGGTTTTCATGATCGGATTCATCGCGCAGATCCGCTATCATAGGTAATTTTTTTTGCCGCATTTGATCGGCAATTTGTTCCAACACCTTAGCGCCGGATACCTGATGGGGTAGAGCCGTAATGACGATGTCACCGCGTTCGACACTGTAAACGGCACGCATTTTTATCGAACCATTGCCGCTTTGGTATAAATCTAAAATATCTTGAGGCGGTGTAATAATTTCGGCTTCGGTAGGATAATCCGGTGCCTTAACAAATTGACACAAATCGGCAACGGTTGCTTTAGGATTATCGAGTAAATGCACACAGGCATCCACGACTTCATTTAAATTGTGCGAAGCAATATCGGTCGCCATACCCACAGCAATGCCCATGCCGCCATTCAACAAGATATTAGGCAGACGTGCGGGTAAAAAGCGGGGTTCTTCGAGCGTGCCGTCAAAATTCGGCGCCCAATCGACAGTGGCCTCACTCAATTCTTCTAATAAGGCATTGGCATACGGCGATAACCGTGATTCGGTGTAACGCATGGCGGCAAAGGATTTAGGATCGTCAGGCGATCCCCAATTGCCTTGACCATCGACTAAAGGATAGCGATAAGAGAAAGGTTGGGCCATCAGTACCATGGCTTCATAACAAGCACTATCGCCATGAGGGTGGAATTTGCCCAACACATCACCGACAGTACGCGCTGATTTTTTGTATTTTGCCGTATTCTTTAAACCCAATTCGGACATGGCATAGACAATGCGTCTTTGCACGGGTTTTAAGCCATCGCTTACATGCGGCAGCGCTCTGTCCATGATGACGTACATGGAATAATCCAGATAGGCTTGCTCGGTAAAAACTTTTAAAGGCTTTTGTTCTATGCCTTCATAATCGACTGTATCTGACATTTATAATTATTCTCCCAATCCACAAGTACAATAATGTGACATTCTATGCTATATCCCCTGCGAGATTACCTTTATTTTCTAACCATTGTTTGCGATCGGCTGCGCGTTTTTTACCTAATAACATATCCATGATCTGTTGTGTGTCATCATCTGCTTCAATAGTCAATTGCACCAAACGTCGCGTTTCAGTTGCCATGGTGGTTTCGCGCAATTGAATAGGATTCATTTCGCCGAGTCCTTTAAAGCGCTGTACGTTAATTTTACCCTTGATATTTTCGGCCGCAATACGATCTAAAATACCTTGTTTTTCACTGTCGTCCAGGGCGTAGTAAACGGTTTTACCAATGTCGATGCGATACAGCGGCGGCATGGCCACATAAATATGGCCTGATTGCACTAAAGCGGGGAAATGTTTTAGAAATAGGGCACACAATAGGGTCGCAATGTGAAGACCATCGGAATCGGCATCTGCTAAGATACAAATCTTGCCATAACGGAGCCCAGATAAATCCGTGCTACCCGGATCGATGCCGATGGCAACAGCAATATCGTGTACTTCTTGAGATGCGAGCACCTGGCCGGAATCTACTTCCCAGGTATTTAAGATTTTACCGCGTAATGGCATGATCGCCTGGAAGTTTTTATCACGCGCTTGTTTCGCGGAACCACCAGCAGAATCACCTTCTACCAAGAATAATTCGGTGCGAGTGATATCTTGAGAGGTACAATCCGCTAATTTTCCGGGTAAAGCAGGACCGCTGGTGATTTTCTTACGTTCTACTTTTTGTGCCTTGCGCAAACGTTTTTGTGCGGCATCAATAGCCAGCTCAGCAATTTGCATGGCTTCTTCAGTATGTTGATTCATCCATAAACCCAAAGCATCTTTGACGACACCACTTACAAAAGCAGCGGATTGCCTAGAAGATAATCTTTCTTTGGTTTGACCCGCAAATTGGGGATCTTGCATTTTCACCGATAAAATATAATGGCAATTTTCCCACACATCTTCTGCCGTGAGTTTAATACCGCGGGCGAGTAAGTTTCTAAATTCACAAAATTCACGCACTGCTTCTAACAAGCCTGTGCGCAAACCATTGACGTGTGTGCCACCTTGTATAGTAGGAATTAAATTGACATAACTTTCTTGTAAGGTTTCACGATCGGTTTCAGTTACCCAGGCTAAGGCCCATTCACACATCTCTATCTTGGCGTTGAATTGACCTATGAAACCACCTTGAGGCAATAACACATCGTCTTGGAAATGATCTTGTAAATAAGAGCGTAAGCCATCCTCATAATACCATTCTACCAATTCACCATTGGTTTCATCTTTAAAGCTGATGTGTAAGCCAGAACACAATACAGCCTTTGCTTTTAACACATGTTTTAATTTCGAAACCACAAATTTGGGCGAATCAAAATAAGATTTTTGCGGCCAAAAACGCAAGGTTGTGCCCGTTTCTTTTTTGGTTGCGGTGGCGCCGATACGTTTTAAAGGTTTAGTGCGCTCTCCTTCTGCAAATTGTATCGTATAAATCTCGCCATCGCGTTTAATAGTGACATCAACGCGTTCAGATAGGGCATTGACCACTGAAACGCCGACGCCATGTAAACCACCGGAGAATTGATAATTTTTATCAGAGAATTTACCACCAGCATGCAATCGAGTCATGATCAATTCCACGCCCGTGATTTTTTCTTCGGGGTGTATGTCTACGGGCATGCCGCGACCATCGTCACTGACCTGCAAGGAACCATCCGCAAATAAGATGACATCAATGCGTGTTGCGTGTTGAGCCATCGCTTCATCGACCGCATTGTCGATGACTTCGTGTGCCAAGTGATTGGGATTACGCGTGTCGGTGTACATACCAGGACGTAAACGTACCGGTTCTAATCCTGTTAAGACGTCAATAGACGCCGCATTGTAAATTTTATCAGCCATGTTAATATTCTATAATTGTTGATGATGTAATTGTAACCACTGCAGTGCTATTAAAGTCAATGCATTGTTAATGGTGCCCGATTCCAGGGCTTGCCAACAGGCTTCCAGATTAAGGACTCGGACACGTATGTCTTCATGCTCTTCCTTTAAACCATGGATGCCATCCGCCAAACTGGCGTCTACTATAGCATAAAACAGATGGAACTTTTCAGCATTACCACCGGGGCTGACATAATAAGAAACCATGGGGTGAACCGTTTCTACCTGTAAACCGGTTTCTTCTAAAACCTCTTTTTTGGCCACCGATTCAGGCGATTCTCCCGCGGGAATACCACCGGCAACAATTTCTGTTAACCAGGGGGTGGCGGCATCGTGCAGGGCACCAGTGCGAAACTGTTCCACCAAGACCACGGCCTTTTGTTTAGGATCGTACAATAAAACACCAACAGCATCTCCTCGCATAAACACTTCGCGGGTAAGGCTGTCACTCCAACCGCCGGCAAATAAACGGTGACGTAAACGATATTCTTTGATGCTAAAAAAACCTTTGTATACTACTTTTTCTTGTTCAATCTTAACATCGTGGTGCGTAAAATTAGGTTCAGGTAAATTTTGCTGCAAGATAGTTTTCCTCTAACAACGATATCGTGTAAATTTCAACAGAGCCTAGGGTCTGTTGGCATTGGGTTTGTCGACGCGAAAAATGAGGGAATCAAGAGCAAATAGGCTGCCATTCGAGGCGAATAGTGGGCACTATTTAACGAGAATGGCGGCGTATTTGCGCCGATTCTACTCATTTTGCAGCCGATTAACTCAATGTCAACAGACCCTAGTATAACAGAGAGTCTCACCCTAATGTACAGAGGGCTTTAGGGGCTTTAGTGGCTGCGTGTGTATAAGCGGCATCGATAAAACGATAGGGTAAATGCTCGTCGCGACCTGTGGGGATCCCTAAACGCGTTGTTTGCACCACCCGCGATGGTCTATACCCTACATCGGCTATGTAAAAATACTCTTTATCAAAAGTGCGTTGATTCCATTCAGGTACTTTGATATTTAATGCTTTGCACAATAAGGTTTGTCCAGCACACAGTCTATGATCTTCTCGTTGCCGCAAAGAGTTTTTAACAGGATTTAAATGGTGCATCGTCGCTAAGCTAAGCGGGTCATTCTCATACGGAATTCCAGCCTTAATTAACACGGCATTCCCTTCGCCTTGGCAACTGATATTCAGAGAATCGCCACCGCGCGCATAATACATATAAATGGTGCCCGCGGGCATAAATAGCGCTTCGCGTTTGGGTGTTCGTCCTAGCGAGGCATGACTACCTTTGTCTTGCAAATAATAAGCTTCAGTTTCCACAATCATTGCTGCCAACCACAAGGTTTGATAACGTTTGTAAATAACTTTACCAAGCAGTTCTTTAGCCACTATCAAAGGGGCTCGATCGAAAAAATCAGTAGTGAGCATTACGATTTTATTGGGGTTCATAGGAAACAGTATATAAAATAGAGGGTCTATTTACAATTCAAATGAACTACAAAACAGCTGTCGCCTCTTGCACTTAATGCGCAAACCCCTTACTCTTAGGCCTATAGTAGGAAAGGACCTTAAATGACCGGATTAGCCCAAAAAATGAACAAAAATCAGGCTAAAGTCAATATGATCAGTCAACAGATCCGCACCAATGGTGTAGAGTCAGACGAACTATTGGCTTTATTGGCTGAGAT